>NZ_CALUHA010000037.1:0-24346 GCF_944320325.1 Alistipes megaguti | reverse complement strand
GCCGCTCTCGTAGTCCAGCTGGTAGATGTAGCGGCTCGGCTCGCCCGTCGACTTGTCGTCGGCATGCGAGCAGTAGACCATCCACACGCGCCGCGCCCGCTGCAGCAGGCGGTAGAAATAGTAGGCGTAGACCCCTTCGTGGTGTTCGGGGGTCGGCAGCCCGTAGGCCGAGCGCAGATTGTAGGGGATGAACGACGCCTGGGCCATGTGGTTGCCCGGGAAGTTGTCGTCGTTCATCGAGAGCAGGATGACGTTCTCGAAGTCGAGGTTGCGCGTCTCGAGGATACCCATCACCTGAAGCCCCTCGAGCGGCTCCCCCTCATAAGGGATACGCATCGTCTGCAGGTGACGCCGCAGCAGCGAGGCATAGATCTCCGTCGAAAGTTCGATGTCGCATGCCTCGAGCGAGTTGCGCAGCTTGGTGAGCTCCCCGGCGATGACGGCCAGAAACTCCACCCGCTGGCGGGCGTCGTTCCCCTTGTAGGGGATGCGGGCCACGGCCTCGACCACCCGCAGCAGCCACTCCGAAAGCGACTGCCACCCCTCGGCCGCCGCAAAGATCGTCGTCAACAGTTCGTTGCGCGCCAGCCACGAGCCGTCGATCGAGATGCGCCGCTCGCGGACGATCTCCTCCTGCATCTGCCGCGTCAGGTCGGGATCGCTCTCCGAGACGTAGGGATGGGCCAGAATTCCCTCCGCATCGGCGTGGTAGAACGACCACCCGTCGCCCTTGCGACGGCGGTGGTTCTGCAGTTCGATGAGGCGCTCGACGAAGGTGTAGGCCAGCGTCGTGCGCAGCGGGTAGCCCATCGTGACGTTCACACGGCCGATCTCGGGCGGCAGGGCATAGAGCAGCGGCAGCAGCAGGTTCTCGTCCGTCAGTACTATGGCCGTGCGTTTGTCGAGCGCCCGCCCGCCGGAGAGTCCGCTCAGGATGCCCGCCGCAGCCTTGCACTGCACGGCGTTCGACACCGCAGCCACGGAGGTGAGCTCCTTCGGCGAGGTCATGTTGTCGTGCGAAACCGCCCCGCGCGGCGGAAACTGCACGACGTTCTCGCGTACGAACATCCCCGCCTCCTGCTCGGGCGAATCCTTGTAGTAGGAGTCATAGTCCCAATAGAAGTCCGTCTCGGCAGCCGTCGACAGGAAGCGGAAGAGCGTCTTCTCGCATTCGGACAGGGCGTTGAAGCCCGCCACGACGTAGCGCCGCGGCTCCGGGAAGGAGAACGCCCCGGCCCGGATCCGCTCGGCCGCCGCTCGCTGGATCATTCCTCCGTAGGCGATGCCCAGCTCCGTAAGGCGGTCGCGCAGCCGGTGATAAACCGTCCCCAGTGTCTTCCAGATGGCCAGAAAGCGCCGCTTCTCGGCCGAAAGATCGGCCTCGGGCCCCAGCGTTGACCAGAACTGCAGGATCTGCAGCTGCCGCGGCGTAAGGTACGAAATGTCGGCCTCGAGCTCCTTGATATCGGTGATGTTGCGGAAGAGCTGGTCGGCATCCACGGCGTATTTGTCGATCGTGTCGAAGTCGTTGAGCAGCATCTCGCCCCAGAAGTAGAACTTGTCGAAGGGCTCGGCGTGGTACTCCGAGTAGATCTTGTAGAGCTCGGTGATCAGACGCACGCGGTCCCCCGTATGGAGTCCCGAAATCTCGGTCATCAGGTCGTCGATGGTCACCCACTCGGGCTGCCACATCGGCCGCTCGACAATCTGCGACAGGGCGTCGATGAAGAAGAGCCGCGCACGCCGCGACGGAAAGAGGATCGCCCGCTCCGAGAGCAACTCCCCGTAGCGGGCGTAGAGATCCGCCGCAACCTCCTGCAGAAACGTTTTCATGGATGGGTCGATTCGCAATGGGATTATTGCGCAGCGAGGGCTACTCGCCGATGCGGGTGATGTCGCCGCCCATGAACTTCTCACCCCCGCGGATGACGGTCGGATTGCCCCGGTAGGCGATCTTGCCGCCCGTCGAGGTACTCCCCTCGAAGCGGTCGGTCACCCACAGCGAGGCCGACCCCGAACCGATGACGTTCGCTTCGGCCGACATCACCTCGAGCTGCCCGGCTTCGAGCGTCCCCGACGACAGATAGAGCGATACGTAACGCGCCTCGCCGCTCAGCGAAGTGTGGCTTTTGCCCGTGAGTTCGAGCTTGAGATCCTTGACGTCGAGACTGGCCTCCACGCGGGCCAGCCCTCCGACCGTCAGGTCGAGCGTCGTGGCCACAAGCGTGCTGTCGAACGTCGCCCGTGCATCCGCAATGGCGATCCGCTCCAGCGAGTTGTAATACACCGAAACCTCCGTACGCTCCGCACGCCGCGCATCGGGTCGCTCGGCGATGGTCAGCACCCGGTCGCGGACCTCAAACCGGAAACGCGTCGTATAGGCCCCCTTCGTGTCGTAGATGATCTTCGGAGCCTGGTCGTCCGGAACCCGGATGAAGCGCACGTCGATCGGTGCCGCAACCTCCACGGCCGTAAACGACGTGAGCCACTCGCGTTGCGGCCCGTCGGTGGTAGTCGTCTGCGCCTGCATCACACCCAAGAGACACAAGGTCAGCAGCGTCAAAAACATTTTTTTCATGACTCGGTCTGTTTTGTTCCGCTAATTTACGAATTTCTTGCGAATTTCGGGTTTTGTTTCGTATTTTTACCTATCCAAAACGAAATTCCGAACAGTGAGAGCGAAGATCCTGAACGCCAGCGCCGGGTCCGGAAAGACCTATCAGCTGGCCTACAAATATGTCCACGACGTCATCGAAGAGCCCGAACTCTATCGTCACATCCTCGCCGTGACCTTCACCAACAAGGCCACCGAGGAGATGAAATCCCGCATCCTGAAAGAGATTCACCATCTGGCCGCAGGAGAGGAAAGCAACTACCTGCGGAATCTCTGCGACGAACTCTCGCTCGACGAACGCACCGTGCGCAAACGCGCCGCCTCGGCCCAGGCGAAGATCCTCCACGACTACTCGCGATTCACCGTGCTGACCATCGACACCTTCTTTCAGCGCATCCTGCGCGCCTTCATCAAGGAGCTGGGCATCGACCTGAACTACAACGTCGAGATCGAAACCTCGTCCATCCTCTCGAAAAGCGCCGACGCCCTGATCGAGCAAATCACCGTCGATGGCGATCTGCAGCGCTGGCTCACCTCCTTCGTGCAGGAGCGCATCGACGAGGGGCTCAAATGGGACGTCCGCGACGGCATCCTGGCCCTGGCCGGCGAGATCTTCAAGGAGAAGAACAAGTCGGCACTCAACCGCGCTCCCTCGCGCGAGGAGCTCGAACGCATCGTCGGCCGCATCACGGCCCGGTCCGAAGCCTCGAAAAAGGAGATCCGCGAAACGGCCGCCCGCGCCGTCGGAATCATCTCACGGGCCGGACTCTCCATCGACGACTTCCCCTACAAGAAGGCCGGATTCGCCCGCTGGTTCTTCACCGCGGCCGACGGCGCCGTCGACGGCTGCGGTTCGCGTGCCCGCGAGGCCGCCGACGACCTGTCAAAATGGGGGAAAAGCGATTCCCCGTCACGCAACCTCGCCCCGCAGCTGCAACCGCTGCTCGCCCGCATGCGCGACCTGTACGACGCCAACCGCCGGATCTGGAACACCTGCAGCCTGCTGCGTGAGAACTTCCGCAGCTTCGCCCTGCTGGCCGACCTCTATGCCCGCGTCCAGAAGATCTGCGAGGAGCAGAACCTCATGCTCCTCTCCGAAACCAAATACCTCCTCTCGGAATTCATCGACCACAACGACGCCCCGTTCATCTACGAAAAGGTCGGGAATCGCTATGACCGCTTCATGATCGACGAATTTCAGGATACGTCGGTCAAGGAGTGGGAAAACTTCCTCCCGCTGCTGCAAAACGCCATGGCGCAGTCCGAAAAGTGCTCGGTGCTGATCGTCGGCGACATCAAGCAGTCGATCTACCGCTGGCGCGGCGGCGACTGGCGCATCCTCCACGACCGAGCCCGGCAGGCCCTCGGTCCGAACAACACCGAGGTCGTGGTGCTGAAGGAGAACTGGCGCAGTCTGCCCGACATCGTGAAATTCAACAACGGCGTCATCGACGAGATCGTCCGCAACGACAACCTCGCGCTTAACACCGGCCTGCAGACCGCCGCCGAGGCCGGCGCCATCTCCCGCGACGAGGCCGACGCACTGCGCGACACCCTCGCCAACGCCTACCTCCAACAGGCCCAGACGCCACGCCGCAAGTGCTGCCATCCGGGATATGTCAGCGTGGAGACCTACGACGGGAAACCGCCCGTCGTCGAACGCATCTGCCAGCTGCTCGACCGCGGATTCCGCCCCTGCGACATCATGATTCTCGTCCGAGGTGCCACCGACGGAGGTCGCGTCGCCGCCGAACTGCTCGAATTCAAACAGCAGAATCAGGATCCCCGCTACCGCTTCGACGTGATGACCCAGGAGGCGCTCGTGATCGGAAACGCCCCGATCAGTTCGTTCATCGCCGCAACGCTGCGGCTGGCGCTGAATCCCGACGAGTCGCTCTCGCGGGCCCTCTTCAACCACTACCTCGGGCGGCCGTTCGACGCTCCGCTGAGCGACCCGGAGCGCGAATTCTTCCGCTCGATCCGGCTGCTCTCGCCCGAAGAGGCCTTCGAACGCATCGTCATGAAGTTCAACCTCCGGCACGAACACCGCCAGACGGCCTATCTGCAGGCCATTCACGAACAGATCATCGCCTTCTGCTCGTCGAAGATTGCCGATATCGCCCTTTTTCTGCGCTGGTGGGACGAGACGGGCTCCGGACGCTCGCTGAGTGTCGACGAGAGCCTCTCGACCATCGAAATCACCACCATCCACAAGGCCAAGGGGCTCGAAAAACCCGCCGTCGTGATCCCCTACTGCTCGTGGGCGCTCGACCCCAAATCGAGCGGCACGATTCAGAACATCGTCTGGGCCGAGGCCCGTCAGGGCGAAGCCGAAAAGATCGGACAGTTCCCCGTCCGCTACCGCAAGAGTATGGCCGACTCGGCGTTCTCGTCCGAATTCTACCGCGAACAGGTCTACTCGCACGTCGACAACATCAATCTGCTCTACGTGGCCCTCACCCGGGCCGCCGAATCGCTCCACGTCTTCATCCCACGGCAGAGTGTCAATACGGTCGGCAATCTGCTGCTCAAGAGCCTGCACGTCGAGGAGGGAAAGGCCCGGGTCGGCGATCTGGAGGGGCTCTACACAACGGACGAGACCGGCGAACACTACCTCTTCGGGGAGTTTGCGGCCCCCGAACCCCGCAAAAAGGACGATGCCGAAGTCGAACACCTCGTCCTTGAGGAGTATCCCACGGCACAGGCCGATCTGCGGCTCCGTCTCCCCTCGCAGCGCTATTTCGAGGAGGAGTCTGCGGCCGACATCTCGCCGCGCGACTTCGGTATTCTGATGCACAAGGCCTTCGAGATGGCCGACGACGAGGAGGGGATCTACCGCGCCGTCGAGCAGATGCAGAGCGATGCCGCGCTCTCGCCCGGGGAGGCCGACCGCCTGCGGCAGCGCATTGCACGGGCGCTGAAGCTCCCCGAGGTGCACGAATGGTTCGGCGGTCAGTGGACGCGCGTGCGCAACGAGCAGGAGATCATCGTCCCGGGCAGCGCCTCGACCCGCCGGCCCGACCGCGTCATGATCGCCCGCGACGGCCGCATCGTCGTCGTCGACTACAAGTTCGGCGAACTCGACGCCGAACGCTACCGGCGTCAGATCCGCGAATATCTGCGGCTGCTCAACAACATGGGATATGTCAGCGCGGAGGGATTCCTGTGGTACGTCCGTCTCGGCAAGATCGAAAAGGTGGAGGCATAACCCCGGGGCAGGAGGGGGGGGGAGGGCCGGAAGAGGGCCCTCTTCCGGCTTCCCTCCGCTCCATCCCCTCGCCTCTCAGAGTGCACAAAAAAAGCAGACCGGAGTCACCTCCGGTCTGCCTCTTATCAATGATCCGCGGAATTATTCGCCCAGCGCAAAACGCTTGTAAGCGATAACCGTGGCATCCTTGTCGGCCTTCTTGATGTAGTCGGCGATCGTCTCCTTCTCGCCAACAACCAGCTGGTTGAGCAGCGTGTTCTCCTCGAAGAACTTGCGCATCTTACCCTCGGCGATCTTCTCCAGAATGGCCTCCGGCTTGTTGGCGTTCTTCGGATCCTGCTTCATGGCCTCCACGGCGATCTTACGCTCGTGCTCGACAACCTCGGCCGGGCAGTCGGCCTCCGAAATCGATACCGGAGCCATGGCCGTAGCCTGCATGGCTACGACGTGTGCAACCTCGGCCGGAACCTCCTTGTTGAAGCCCAGCAGCGTACCCAGCTTCTTGTTGAAGTGTACGTAGGCGGCGCAGTAGGGAGCCTCGATGCGAGCGTAATAAGCCAGCTCGATCTTCTCGCCCGTCTGACCCGACTTCTCGGTCACCATCTCCTCGACGGTGTGACCCTCGGCGTTCTTGGCAGCCAGCAGGGCGTCGCGATCTGCAGCATCCGCAGCAACGGCGACCTCGAGCATGGCCTCGGCCGATGCCGTATACTCGGCATTCTGGGCTACGAAGTCCGTCTCGCATGCCAGGCAGAGCATGTATGCCTTCTGGCCCACGATCTTCGTTACGACAACGCCTTCCGATGCCGTGCGGTCGGCACGCTTCGCAACGACGAGCTTGCCCTTCTCGCGGATAATGTCCTGAGCTCGCGCATAGTCACCTTCGGCCTCGATCAGGGCTTTCTTGCAGTCCATCATGCCGGCGCCGGTCATCTTGCGCAGCTTCATTACATCAGCAGCTTTGATTTCCATAGTCTTTATTGCTTTTTTTCTGTTTCTACTTGCAATTATTACTCTGCCTTCTCGGCGGCAGCCTCCTCAGCGGCGGGTGCAGCCTCCGTCTTGGGCTCCTCGTAGGGAGTCTCAACGGCTGCCACCACGTCGGCTACGGCTGCCTCCTCGGCATCGATCGAAGCCTTCACGGCCTTCTTGATGCGGGGTTTGCCCTCTTTCTTGGCGCCCTCGGCCTCAGCCTCCTGGGCCTCCTTCTCCTTCTCGAGCTTGCGCTCCTCGGTGCCCTCGGCAATGGCGGCGCACATGGCGTCTACGATCACCGAGATGGACTTCGTTGCATCGTCGTTTGCAGGGATAACGTAATCAATGTCGGTCGGATCACAACAAGTATCTACGATTGCAAACACGGGGATGCTCAGTCGCTTGGCCTCCTTCACGGCGTTGGCCTCCTTCTGTACGTCAACGACGAACAGGGCAGCCGGCAGACGCGTCAGATCGGCAATCGAACCGAGGTTCTTCTCCAGCTTCGCACGCTGACGGGCGATCTGGAGCTTCTCGCGCTTCGAGAAGTTATCGAACGTGCCGTCGTTGGTCATCTTGTCGATGGTGGCCATTTTCTTGACGGCTTTGCGTATGGTGGGGAAGTTCGTAAGCATACCGCCGGCCCAACGCTCCGTGACGTAGGGCATTCCAACGGCTGCCACCTTTTCGGCAACAATCTCCTTGGCCTGTTTTTTCGTGGCGACGAACAGCACGCGGCGACCGCTCTTGGCAATCTGCTTCAGCGCTGCGGCTGCCTCATCGACTTTCAGCACCGTCTTGTGCAGGTCGATGATGTGGATGCCGTTCTTCTCCATGAAGATGTAAGGAGCCATTTTCGGGTTCCATTTGCGCTTCAGGTGTCCGAAGTGCGCACCGGCTTCCAGTAATGTATTAAAATCTGTACGTGACATTTTAATTCGTTTCGTTAATTGATTCTAATTCTCTTTTCTTCAACTCCGGCGGGTAGCGGCATGTCCGATCCCGGGAGTTTTCCGCGGCGCGGCAACCGAAAGGTAATACATATATATAAATAATCCGTAGTCCTCCCGATTTGAAAACCGGCGCCGTGCGTTGCCGAAATTCCGGTCGTGCGTATTAACGCTTGCTGAACTGGAACTTGCGACGTGCTCCGGGCTGTCCGGGCTTCTTACGCTCAACCTCGCGGGGATCGCGCGTCAGGAAGCCGGCCTTTTTCAGCACGGGGCGCATCTCGGCGTCGATCTCGCACAGTGCGCGAGCGATACCCAGACGAGCGGCCTCGGCCTGTCCCTTGATGCCACCGCCATCGAGGTTGATGGTGATGTCATAGCTCTCGGCAGTGTTCGTGGCGAGCAGCGGCTGCTTCACCTGGAATTGGAGAATTTCGAGCGGGAAATAGACGGCGAGCTCCTTGTGGTTGATTGTAATCTGACCCTTACCCGGCTTCACGAATACGCGAGCCACAGCGGCCTTACGACGACCTACGGTGTTTACAACTTCCATAACTCTTACTTAATCTCGTTTAATTTTACACTCTTCGGGTTCTGGGCGGCGTGCGGATGCTCCGGGCCGACATAAACCTTCAGGTTCGTGAGCAGTTTCTCACCCAGGCGGTTCTTGGGAAGCATTCCCTTGACGGCCTTCTCGATGAGGAACGTCGGTTTTTTGGCCAGATAGTCGGCAGGCGTAGCGAAGCGCTGGCCGCCGGGATATCCGGTGTGGCGTGTGTAGACCTTGTCGGTCATCTTCTTGCCCGTCAGCTTCACCTTCTCCGCGTTGATGATGATGACGTAGTCACCACAATCCACGTGGGGCGTGTAGCAGGGCTTGTTCTTGCCTCGGAGGATCTTCGCGACCTGCGATGCAAGACGTCCCAGTACCTCGTTCGTAGCGTCGATCACCACCCACTCCTTGGTGACGGTCGAGGCGTTGGCCGAGATAGTCTTGTAACTTAAAGAATCCATTACGTTTAATTTAACTTATTGTAATCCGTTTCCCGCACTCTGCGGGTGCGCAAAGGTACAAAAAAGTTTTGGATCTGCAAAACAGGTTGAAATTCTATTCGAAAAATATTTTCTCCGTCGCATATCCGTTTTGCGGGGAAGGCCGATCTTGAGCCGGCCGTAGCATCCCGAACCGGACATAAACATCCCGAACCGGACATAAAAAAAGAGCCGGATCAAATCCGACTCTTTTTCGCTATGAATGGTTGGAGGTTATCGCGGCATCCGGGTTCGAAGCGGTTTCGCACCGCTTCCCTCTCTCACTTTTTTCTCTCTATTCTCTCACACCCTATCTCACACAACCCGCTCACCACGGCACACCCTCGGCTATGCCAGGAACGCCAGCAGGATACCGGCCACTACGGCCGAACCAACCACACCGGCCACATTCGGGCCCATGGCGTGCATCAGCAGGAAGTTCGAAGGATCGGCCTTCTGACCCTCGGTCTGCGATACGCGGGCGGCCATCGGAACGGCCGATACGCCGGCCGACCCGATCAGCGGGTTGATCTTGTTGCCCTCCTTTGCGAAGAGGTTCATCACCTTGGCCAGCAGAACGCCTCCGGCCGTACCCATGGCGAAGGCGAGCACGCCCAGCACCAGGATGCCCAGCGTACGGAGGTTGATGAAGGTCTCGGCCGTGGCCGTGGCACCCACCGTGACAGCCAGGAAGATCACCACCGTGTTCATCAGCTCGTTCTGGACGGTCTTCGACAGACGATCCACCACACCGCACTCCTTCATCAGGTTGCCCAGCATCAGGCAGCCAACCAGCGGAGCGGCCGACGGCAGCAGCAACGCGATGATCACCGTGATGATCAGCGGGAAGATGATCTTCTCGGTCTTTGACACGGGGCGCAACTGGCGCATCTTGATCTTACGCTCTTTCTCGGTGGTGAGCAGGCGCATGATCGGCGGCTGGATCACCGGCACGAGGGCCATGTACGAGTAGGCAGCCACGGCGATCGGGCCCAGCAGTTCGGGGGCCAGAATGGCCGTCAGATAGATCGACGTCGGGCCGTCGGCACCTCCGATGATACCGATCGAGGCGGCCTGCTCGGGTGTGAAGCCCAGGGCATAGGCCCCGATGAAGGTCGTGAAGATACCCAGCTGGGCGGCAGCTCCCAGGAGGAAGCTCTTCGGGTTGGCGATCAGCGGACCGAAATCCGTCATGGCGCCTACCCCGAGGAAGATCAGACAGGGATAGATACCCAGTTTCACACCCAGATAGAGGTAGTCAAGCAGTCCGGCATTTGCCACGAAGATGTCCCAGTGAACATGGCCGCCGGCAAAGAGCTCGGGGTGGTACATGTTCGCGCCCGGAAGGTTCGTGAGCAGCATGCCGAAGGCGATCGTCAGGAGCAGCAGCGGCTCGAACTTGTGCTTGATGGCCAGGTAGAGCAGCACGAAGGCGATCAGAATCATCACCACGTTGCCCCAGCCCATGTTCGTGAAGAGCGCTGCCACGCCCGTCGATTCGGCAAAGGTCTCCAGACTCTCCAATACGAAATTGGAGCCGGATGTCAGTGCAGTCCACATAAGGCTATTCGATTACAAGTAACGTATCACCTTCCATGACCGTGGCACCCTGCTGAACAAGGATCTGTTTGACCACTCCGCCACGATCGGCGTCGATGTTGTTCTCCATCTTCATGGCCTCGAGGACCACCAGCGTCTGGCCCCTGGTGATCGTGTCACCCACGGCGACCTTCACACCCAGCACCGTACCCGGCAGCGGGCTCTTGACGCTGTAGCCCGACGAGGGCGGTACGGCAGCCAGACGCGGCGACGGCGTGGCCGTCGACGGCATGATCATACCGCTGTTGGCCGACTTGGGTGCCGGGGCCACCTGCGGTTTGGAGACCTTGACCGACTTGGCGCCTTCGATCTCCACTTCGTAGTCCACACCGTTGACCATTACATGGGCTACCGTCGAGTCCTCGTTGGCGTCGTCGATCTGGACGTTATAACTATGTCCGTTGATTTTCAGTGAATAATCTTTCATTGTTGTTTCTGAATTGTCTTGCTCCAACGAAAAGTGCTATTTCCGGTCGGGAAGCTGGGTTAAACCGTGAATTTTCGAATTCCAGGGCGAATAGGCCCGCTTGATGCTGAGGATCGTCACCACTTCCGACTCACGGTCGTGCAGCGCGCTCCGGTAGATTTTCAACGCCGTGGCGATCGCGGCGATCTCCTCCTGGCTGATCATCGGCTGCGGAGCAACCACCTGCTTCTTGCTGGCGGTCGCCATCCGCTGGAAGCAGACACCGAGGCCCTTCATGATGAAGATCAGCGCCACCAGCACGACGAATACCAGCACGAAGCCGATGAGTGAAGCCCACAGAATCTCGGACCAGCCCCAACTTACTGCCTGTATTATCATGATTTCCGATTTTTACGAGGTTACAGAGGAATGTTCGAATGCTTCTTGGGCGGGTTCTGCAAACGCTTCGTGGCCAGCGACTGCAATGCGCGGATGATGCGGAAACGCGTGTTGCGCGGTTCGATCACGTCGTCGATGTAGCCGTAGCGGGCGGCGTTGTAGGGATTCGAGAACTTGTCGTTGTACTCCTTCTCCTTCTCGGCGATGAACGCGGCCTTCTCTTCGGGTTTGTCGGCCAGCTCCTTGAGCTCCTTGCCGTAGAGCACCTCGACGGCGCCGCTGGCACCCATCACGGCGATCTCGGCCGTCGGCCAGGCGTAGTTGATGTCGCCGCGGATGTGCTTCGACGACATCACGATGTAGGCGCCTCCGTAGGCCTTGCGCAGCGTCACGGTGATCTTCGGAACCGTAGCCTCGCAGTAGGCGAACAGCAGCTTGGCGCCGTGCGTGATCACGCCGCCGTACTCCTGCGTCGTGCCCGGCAGGAAGCCCGGAACGTCCACCAGCGTCACGATCGGAATGTTGAACGCATCGCAGAAACGCACGAAACGCGCCGCCTTGCGGCTGGCGTTGATGTCCAGCACGCCGGCCATGAACTTCGGCTGGTTGGCGATGATGCCCACCGACTGTCCGTTGAAGCGCGCGAAGCACGTGATGATGTTCTTGGCATAGCCGGCGGCCGATTCCAGATACTCGCCGTCGTCGACGATCGCACGGATCACCTCGGCCATGTCATAGGGTTTGTTGGCGCTGTCGGGGATGATGTCGTTGAGCGAGTCTTCCAGACGGGTGATCTTGTCCGTGCAGACGGCCAGCGGGGCATCCTCCATGTTGTTCTGCGGCATGTAGGAGATCAGCTTCTTGATCAGCTCGATGCCCTCCTCCTCGGTATCGACGGCGAACTGCGCCACACCCGACTTGGTGGTGTGCATCGTGGCGCCGCCGAGCTGCTCCTGCGTCACGTCCTCGCCCGTGACGGTCTTCACGACCTTCGGGCCCGTGAGGAACATGTTCGAGGTCTCCTTCTTCATGATGATGAAGTCGGTCAGCGCGGGCGAGTAGACCGCACCGCCGGCGCACGGTCCGAAGATGGCCGAGATCTGCGGGATGACACCCGAAGCCATCACGTTGCGCTGGAAGATGTTGGCATAGCCGGCCAGGGCGTTGACACCCTCCTGGATACGGGCGCCGCCCGAGTCGTTCATGCCGATGCACGGGGCACCGTTGCGCATGGCCATGTCCATGACCTTGCAGATCTTGTCGGACATCGACAGCGAGAGCGAACCTGCCGTCACCGTAAAGTCCTGAGCGAAGACATAGACCAGACGTCCGTCGATCGTACCGTAACCGGTCACCACGCCGTCGCCGAAGAAGTGCTTCTTCTCCATGCCGAAGTCGTAGCAGCGGTGCGTCACGAACATGTCGAACTCCTCGAACGAACCCTCGTCGAGAAGCATCTGGATACGCTCGCGGGCCGTATACTTGCCCTTGTCGTGCTGTTTGTCGATTGCCTTCTGGCCGCCGCCCATGCGGGCCGTCTCGCGGTTCTCGATCAGTTGGTTGATCTTTTCCTGAATTTGGCTCATAATGTTGATATTGTCCGTCCGGAAGGGTTCCGCCATACACACGGAACGATCCCACCCGGAGCGGAATCGTTTGTATTTGTTACTTGTTCTTGTTCTCGCAGAGTTCGGTCAGGATGCCCTGAGTCGATTTCGGGTGCAGGAAGGCGATCGTCATACCCTCGGCGCCCTTGCGCGGCGTCTTGTCGATCAGGCGGATGCCCTTGGCCTCGGCATCGGCCAGCTGCTCTTCGATGTTCTCGCAGGCCAGGGCCATGTGGTGGATACCCACGCCGCGGTTTTCGATATACTTGGCGATGGTCGAATCCTCCGAAGTGGGCTCCAGCAACTCGATCTTCGTCTGGCCCAGTTTGAAGAAGGCCGTACGCACCTTCTGGTCGGCCACCTCCTCGATGGCATAGCATTTCAGACCCAGAACGTTCTCCCAGTAGGGAATGGCTTCATCAAGGCTCTTCACCGCGACGCCAAGATGCTCGATATGAGAAACTTTCATAATTTATTGGAATTATTGGTTGATTGTTTGTCTTGTTGCTGTTTCAAGCAGTGTTATTTTGCGAACACAAAGATAGGTGAATCTTTGAGATTCGCCAAAATTCGACGGACTTTTTTTGGCCGAAATCGGAACAAGATACGCACGGAAAGCGCCCGCAGGGAAAATTTCGTCCTCGGAAGGGGTTGTCCGAATCCATTTTTCGCTATCTTTGTACCTGGAATTCGGTGTAATAACCGGATTCCAGACATTGTGGAATAGATATACACGAAAGTGTTTAACTGATTCTCACCGATAAAGTCTGGAAAACTAAAAGGTGAACGAGAATGAGTTAGCATTTCTTGCGTCATGCAATATGGCGTGAGAGACTATTGCTTGTTTTAGTTCACGGCATTTCCAGACGCCTATCGGGTGAAATAATTTAGCAGTCCTCACGCTTTCTGCATTTAATTTAGTAATCTTCTTTCGGGTGCTGGTGAAGAAACAAAAGGAAACCGGTAAAATGAAGAAGTTTTTATTAATGCTCGGTGCGGCAGTTTTGATGACCGCATGTAGTGATGACGGTGACGGTTCGGGTTCCGGCTCAATCAACTATGAAGAAGGGTACAAATACCTTTCAAGCCTGAATGTCAGCGACGCCAAGATGATTTATCAGAAAACATCTGGAGCAAGTATGAAATCACGTGCCGCAGGTGACGAGGACGGAACGTATTACAAACTTGACCTGAACGGCAACGAATCGAAACTTGTAATCACGGGTAAGGACGGACAGGATTATAATATCGGTATTAATAAGGTGGTTAAACTTAGTGATAATATCCTTTTGATAAATCCATCCACTCAGGATATTATTTGATATACAAACCCAACGGGATTTCAACCGCAATATATGATACAGAGTATCTTTCTCTTGTTGATGTGAATACCGAGAAAATATATAGATGGCCGAAAGAAATTCAGGTCAACATATATAATGAATATCATGGAGGAACATTTGAAACGACCTCTGACAATCAAGGGTACATTTATTTCGCATCATGCTATAATCTGAATTACCAATATAATCAAATCTACAAACTAAATCCCAATGATTTCACCATACAACCGATGTTACCAAATGATGTAACATGTAATGGGTTTACTGTTACTGAAGATGGATTTATCGTGTATTGGAATGGAATAGAGTCATTTGGAGAACCCAAACAGAATGTCCGCATAAAATGTCCGGGCGGTAGAATATATCCGGTATTTGACAATAATACATTTATCTTAAACGGCAATCTGTATTCTATTCGTGAAAGTGAGAACACGATTATCAGATACAAAACAGTTGGCAACAACGATATTGAAGAAGAAACGGTTTGTCAAATGCCAGAAGAAACAGAGTTTTACGGTTACATACAATTCACACCAAACTATGTACGTAACACAATGCTTATAAATAACAGTTACGAATTTGACGGTGAAAAATGCGTTAAGTTGGAGAATCCCGTTTATGTTGGTGATATTACTACAAGCAAAGCATGGTACTCTTACAACAACACTACATTCTCAAAAACAGCAATGGCAGACTATCAGGCTTCTGAATTTCATGTTTTAGATTATGATATACTAAGTATTTCCGCAAGTCCCGAAAGCCCGAACATCGCGTTTACCGGTATTAGGTATTTAGACGGTGCAAATGTGGTCGGCACAATCGATGAAAACGATAAAATCATAATCGACAATGTTGCGGACAACGGCGAACAGATAATCAACCTTATACCGCTGAATTAAGACATGAAAAAATAAAATAGTCCCCTTGTTGTAAACAAGTTACAGCAAGGGGATTTTTCTATCTCTGAACTATTGGTGTAAACTTGTATGTAGGTGCCATCGCTTGTTGATGCCGGCAGCCTTGGCCCACGGTTTCAACAGGCGGTTCATCTCATCTCCGCTTGGCAAAGCAAACACGAGGTCGTCCGGAGACTTGTCACCACGCTCCGGCATCCATTTCAAGGCTTCGGAGGGGCCTCCCAGAGCCTTTTCTTGCAGGCAAATTACAGTAGTCCGCGTCCGCTTTACGGGACGCACCGCCCCCAGCCTTCACGCCCTATGGAAGAGTCCGCTTTCCCCTGCCGCCGCAGACCCTTCGACATCGAGCTGATCCGCCGGATCCACGCCCGTTACCCGCAGATCGAACTCGAATGGCTTCTCTGCGGCCCCCGCCCGGAGCGGTGACGGCGGTGCGGGGCGACCCGTCCTCCACATCCGGAACCGCCCCGCCGTCCGGGACCGCCCTGCCCCGCACTCGCTCGACGCCCCCTTTTCCCCGAAAAATTTGCGGCTTCCGACAAAACGTACTATCTTTATAGCGGACAAAACAGGACGCTCCATGAAGAAAGCTCTGCTTATTCTCTTGGCGGTGTGCGGGTTGGGCCTCTCACTCGCCCGAGCCCAGAACATCATCCTCGGTGAAAAGGTCCCCGAGCTCAAACCCGCCGGCTGGATCGACAACCGACACCCCCAGCCCGCACCGATCACCTACGTCGAGTTCTTCCACTCGTCGAATCCCGCCTGCATCACCTCGCTCGAACGTCTCCGCGACCTCTCGGCCCGTTCGAAACCCGCCATGCGCGTGATCGTCGTCACGCGCGAGGACACGGCCCGCATCGCTCCGATGCTCAGACCCTTCCTCTCGCGGCGGATCACGGCCACGATCCATGCCGAACGCGGGTTCGCCGCCTACGGCGTCACGTACGTCCCGTTCGGCGTGCTGATCGACGCCCGCAACCGTGCCCTCTGGATGGGCAACAGCCTGCAACTCAACGAAAAAATCATTGAACAATCAACCCGTTGACACCCATGTCATTTACCAAGATCGACCACTACGAAAAGGAGTATGCCGACACGCATCACGATACGGCGCTCAACGTCGCCGAGGGCGTCGAAGACCAACCCGTCGTAAGCCCCTACTTCAAACGCCACAAGAAACGCCAGCTATCGACCGACGAATATGTCGAGGGAATCCTCGCCGGTAAGATCACCATCCTTTCGCAGGCCATCACGCTCGTCGAATCCTCCAATCCGGCCCACTACGCCCAGGCGCAGGAGATCATCGAACGCTGTCTGCCCCACGCCGGAAAATCCATCCGCATCGGCATCACAGGAGTCCCCGGAGCCGGCAAGTCGACCTTCATCGAGGCCATCGGCAACATGGTCACCTCGCTGCGCCACCGCCTGGCCGTGCTGGCCATCGACCCCTCGTCGGAGCGCAGCGGCGGCTCGATCCTCGGCGACAAGACCCGCATGGAGAGCATCTGCAACAACCCTGACGTCTTCATCCGGCCCTCGCCCTCGGCCGGATCGCTCGGAGGCGTGGCCCGCAAGACCCGTGAGACGATCGTGCTGTGCGAAGCCGCCGGTTTCGACGTCATCTTCATCGAGACGGTCGGCGTCGGGCAGTCCGAAACGGCCGTCCACTCGATGGTCGACCTCTTCATGCTGCTGCAGATCTCGGGCGCCGGCGACGAGTTGCAGGGCATCAAGCGCGGTATCATGGAGATGGCCGACCTGATGGTCATCACCAAGGCCGACGGCGAAAACATCCACAAGGCCGAGTTGGCCCGCACGCAGTTCCAGGGGGCCCTGCGGCTCTTCCCCGTCCCGGAATCGGGCTGGCGCCCAAAGGTCTACACCTCGTCGGCCGTGACGAAAGCCGGTCTGGAGGAGGTCTGGAAGGGCGTCGAGGAGTATCTCGACCACATCCAGCGCAACGGATACTTCCAGCACAACCGCAACCGCCAGAACAAGTACTGGATGTACGAGACGATCAACGAGGCGCTGCGCAGCAGTTTCTACCGCGACCCGGCCGTCGAAAGCCGCATCGGCGAGTACGAACAGCGCGTGTTAGACGACAAGATCTCGTCGTTCGTCGCCGCCAAGGAGTTGCTCGACCTCTATTTCAAGGATGTCAAATAGCGGCCGGGAAACGCCGCTCTCCTGCACAAAAACGGACCGCATGACATGCGGTCCGTTTTATTTATATGTGTGGAATCGCGCTCCCGCGCCCCTACTTGAGGATCGGCAGACGGAGGCCGAAGCGGACCGCCACGATCCGCAGGGCAATGACCGCAGCTGCCGTGATGATCTGCAGCGCGGCCCCTTCGATGCCCGCCCAGCGGCACAGCCAGAAGACAAAGCCGCCGAAGACGCACGCCAGCGCGTAGATCTCCTTGCGGAAGATCAGCGGCTCCTCGTTGATCAGGATGTCGCGCAGCACGCCGCCCGCCGCGCCGGTCATCGTGCCCATGATCACGGCCACCCACAGCGGAAAACCCGTCGCAAGGGTCTTCTCGATGCCGACAACGGTGAAGAGTCCCAGACCGATGGCGTCGAAGATGAAGAAGGTGTTGTTCAGCCGGATCAGATAGCGCCCCAGCAGGATGACGATCCCCAGGGCGATGGCCGTGACGATGAGGTAGACGCTGTCCAGCATCCAGAACGGCGTCTGCGACAACATCAGGTCGCGGAGCGTTCCGCCCCCGATGGCAGTCGTGAAACCCACGACGTAGGCCCCGAACCAGTCAAAGCGCTTGGCCGAGGCGAGCCGGATACCGCTGATGGCAAAGGCCAGCGTTCCGAGCATCTCCAGAATGAAATAGGCGGTCATGGCGCTTCGTCGGCGTTATTTGTCCGCAAAGGTCCGGCGCAGCAGGCCGGCCAGTTCGGGAACCCCCTCCGAGGCCCGTTTGCGAATGACCGTCAGCGGATTGCGGATGCCGCGCGTATCGGGATTGCCCGGATCGACCAGGTAGATCGGCACGCCGGGCTGTACGTAGCGCACGAGCGAGGCCGCCGGATAGACGGCCAGCGACGTTCCGACGACGACCATGATCTCGGCCCGTGCGGCGATCTCGGCCGCCCGCTCGAACATCGGCACCGATTCGCCGAAGAAGACAATATGCGGCCGCAGCAGCGAACCGTCCGAAGCCCGGGCATCGAGCGGCTGCTCCCACCCCTCGATCGGAACGATGAGGTCGGGGTTGGCCGTCGAACGCAGCTTGCGAAGTTCGCCGTGGAGGTGCGTCACGCGCGTCGAGCCGGCCCGCTCGTGCAGGTCGTCGACATTCTGCGTCAGCACGTCGACGTCGAAATCCCGCTCCAGCGCGGCAATGGCCCGATGGCCGGCATTGGGTTCGCAGCGGAGCATCTCGCGGCGGCGTTCGTTATAGAAGCGAATGACCAGCGCCCGGTTGCGCGCCAGCGCCTCGGGCGTGCAGACATCCTCGATGCGGTAATTGGCCCACAGGCCGTCGGCATCGCGGAACGTAGCCAGTCCGCTGTCGGCGCTCATCCCCGCGCCGGTAAATACGACGAGTCGTTTCATGGCAGTATGTTTTTCCGGGACAAAGATACGCACTTTTTCCGCAAAACGTGCGCCACGGGCGCCCGCTCCACGGTAAAAAAGAGCCGGCCGGCAGGGGCTCCGGCGTCGGGGTCTGGCACAGTTCGTGCAACCGTTCGACGACGTAAACCATAAATGCTACACACCATGAAACAACAGAACATGTCGGCCGCCGATGCCGCTGCCGAGATCTTCGGATCGAAGGAGATGCGCTCGCCGGCTCCCACCCAGTTCATCCCCCGCGGCAAGACCTCGCCCGAAATCGCCTACCAGATGGTCAAGGACGAAACCTACCCGCAGACCCAGCCCCGGCTGAATCTGGCCACCTTCGTCACGACCTACATGGACGACTACGCCACGCGGCTGATGAACGAGGCGATCAACGTCAACTACATCGACGAAACGGAGTATCCGCGCGTGGCCGTCATGTGCGGCCGCTGCATCAACATCCTGGCCAACCTCTGGAACTCGCCCGAAAAGGCCGAATGGAAGGCCGGAGCCGTCGGCATCGGGTCGTCCGAGGCCTGCATGCTGGGCGGTGTGGCCGCCTGGCTGCGCTGGCGCGACCGCCGCAAGGCCGCCGGGAAATCCTACGACAAGCCCAATCTGGTGATGAGCTCGGCCTTCCAGGTCGTCTGGGAGAAGTTCTGCCAGTTGTGGCAGATCGAGATGCGCACGGTGCCCCTCACCCCCGAAAAGAAGACCCTCGACACGGAGGCCGCCCTGAAGCTCTGCGACGAGAACACGATCTGCATCGTCCCGATCGCCGGCGTGACCTGGACCGGTCTGAACGACGATATCGAGGCTCTCGACCGGGCGCTCGACGCCTTCAACCAGAAGACCGGCTACGAGATTCCGATCCATGTCGATGCGGCTTCGGGCGGCTTTATCCTGCCGTTCCTCAACCCCGACGTGAAGTGGGATTTCCGCCTGAAATGGGTACTCTCGATCTCGACCTCGGGCCACAAGTTCGGTCTGGTCTACCCGGGTCTGGGATGGACCGTCTGGAAGGAGAAGAAGTATCTTCCCGACGCGATGTCCTTCTCGGTCAACTACCTCGGCGCAAGCATCACCCAGGTGGGGCTCAACTTCTCGCGTCCGGCGGCGCAGATCCTCGGCCAGTATTACAACTTCATCCGACTGGGATTCGAAGGCTACCGCGAGATTCAGCAGAACTCGATGGATATCGCCTGCTACTGCCACCGCGAGATCGGCAAGATGCCCTGCTTCCGCAACTACGCCGAGGAGATGGTCAACCCGCTCTTCATCTGGTCGCTGGATCCCGAATACGAAAAAACGGCCCAATGGACCCTCTTCGACCTGCAGGCCGCCCTGCAGCAGAGCGGATGGATGGTCCCGGCCTACACCATGCCCCGCAACATCGAGCAGATGATCGTCATGCGCATCGTCGTGCGGCAAGGCTTCTCGCGCGACATGGCCGACATGCTGCTGGGCGACATCCGCAACGCCGTGGCCGAATTCGAGAAGCTCCGCTACCCGACCACCTCGCGCCTGAAGTTCGAGGCCCACGAACACCAGAAGGGAAAGGTCTACACGCACTGACGGTATATGCATCGCTTACCGTAAATTTAGCGACCGGCCGGCGGAGGGATTCCGTCGGTCGGTTTTGTGTCGGGCAGAACCGGACCGACAAGGGTTCGGAAACGACCGAAATGCTCAAAACCGCCGCTCCCCCGCAGCCGCACCGAACGGCAACATCCACACCAGACTGATCCCGAGGAAAATTCGAACAACTACCGACGGGTCCGGACCTTGACCGACACCGAAAATTTTCCTATCTTTACGCCGCTTTACGAATCCCCGCCCGACATGCGCGAAACATTCGACATCTTCCTCATCGTCATGGCCTCGCTGGCCCTGGTGGTCTTCATCGCCCTGCACTTCTTCGAGGCCGGTTACGGCTACCTCTTCAACCGCCGCTACGGACCGCCCGTTCCGAACAAAATCGGATGGATGCTGATGGAATCCCCCGTCTTCATCCTCATGGCCGTGCTGTGGGCCACCTCCGACCGCATGGGGCAGGCCGCACCGCTTGTCCTCTTCCTCCTCTTCGAGGCCCACTACTTCCAACGTTCGTTCATCTTCCCGCTGCTCATGCGCGGAAACTCGAAGATGCCCCTCGGAATCGTCCTCATGGGCATGCTCTTCAATACGCTCAACGCCCTGATGCAGGGCGGATGGATCTTCTGGGTATCGCCCGCCGACTACTACGACGGCTGGTTCACAAAACCCTACATCTACATCGGAGGCGCGCTCTTCATCGCCGGAATGGCGATCAACCTCCACTCCGACCGCATTATCCGCCACCTGCGCAAACCCGGCGACACGCGGCACTACATCCCCCGCGGCGGCATGTTCCGCTACGTCTCGTCGGCCAACTACTTCGGCGAACTGCTCGAATGGGTCGGATTCGCCGTGGCTTCGTGGTCGTGGGCCGGGGCGGTCTTCGCCTGGTGGACCTTCGCCAACCTCGCACCCCGCGCCGCCTCGCTGCGCCGCCGCTACGAGCAGGAGTTCGGCGAGGAGTTTTCCAA
Organism: Alistipes megaguti; assembly: GCF_944320325.1. NCBI lineage: Bacteria > Pseudomonadati > Bacteroidota > Bacteroidia > Bacteroidales > Rikenellaceae > Alistipes > Alistipes megaguti. Next base: position 3,149 of record NZ_CALUHA010000037.1, on the reverse strand, counting down.
GCTCAAGCTCAAGCGCATCATCCCCTTTATTTACTAACCAAGCCCCGGCCTCAAGGAGCCGCCAAGGAGACCCAACATACCGCCAAAAGTCGCCAAGAAGCCGTCCTGCAACCGCAGCGGACCGGGCTTTCGAAGCCCCAGGAGGCGACTCCGGACGCAAACAAGCGGACGGCCAATCCGCGGAGGAACCTCGCAAGGCTCCCGGCCCACTGAAAAAACCGAAAAACACACCATAAAGATGGAATCCAAACTTTTCACCCCCTTCAAGCTCGGGCCCGTCACGTTGCGCAACCGCACGATCCGCTCGGCGGCATTCGAGTCCATGGGCAAGGACTTCGGCCCCACACAGCAGCTCAAGGATTACCACGTGGCCGTGGCCCGCGGCGGAATCGGCATGACGACGCTGGCCTACGCCGCAGTCTGCCGCAGCGGCCTCTCGTTCAACAAACAGCTGTGGCTCCGCCCGGAAATCGTCCCCGGGTTGCGCGACATCACCGACGCCATCCACCGCGAAGGGGCTGCCGCCGCCATCCAGATCGGCCACTGCGGCAACATGACCCACTGGTCGACCGCCGGGCAGATGCCCATCGGAGCCTCGTGGGGCGTGAACCTCTACGCCTACACCCCGGTGCGCGGCATGAGGCGCAGCGAGATCGAACAGGTGGCCAAGGATTTCGGACGCGCCGTCCACACGGCCCACGACGCCGGATTCGACTCGGTGGAGCTCCACGCCGGGCACGGATACCTCATCTCGCAGTTTCTCTCGCCCTATACGAACCACCGCCATGACGAGTATGGCGGTTCGCTAGAAAACCGCATGCGCTTCATGCGGATGTGCCTCTCGGAGGCCGTCGAGGCCGCCCGCGCCTGCAACATGGCCATCACCGTCAAGCACAACATGTACGACGGCTTCAAGGGCGGCATCCAGATCCCCGAAAGCATCGAGATCGCCAAGGTCATCGAGTCGTTCGGCGTCGACGGCATCGTCCTCTCCGGCGGGTTCGTCTCGAAGGCCCCGATGGCCGTCATGCGCGGGCTGATCCCCCTCTACACGATGAGCTACTACTCGCCCCTCTGGCTGCGTTACTTCATCCGCTGGTGCGGTCCCTTCATGATCAAGCAGTTTCCCTTCAGCGAGTGCTACTTCCTGGAGGATGCCCGGAAGTTCCGCGAGGCGCTGAAGGGCACGCTGATCTACGTCGGCGGGCTCATCAGCCGCGAAGGGATCGAGCGGGCCCTCGGGTCGGGGTTCGAACTGGTGCAGATGGCCCGGGCGCTGGTCAACGATCCGGCCTTCGTCAACAAACTCCGCGCAGGAGACGAGTCGACCCGCAGCGAATGCGACCACCGCAACTACTGTATCGCCCGGATGTACTCCGTCGACATGAAGTGCTGCAAACACTGTCCGGATCTTCCGCGCAAGATCGTCGAAGAGCTCAAACGCCTCCCCTGATGAAGCGCACAAACGAAATACCGGCCGGTGCGGAGACCGGAAGAGTCGCAAAAGCGGGGTACAGTGAGGCGGCATGCGGCAATAAGGCGGCATGCGGCAGTGAGGTGCAGCCCCGGCGTCGGATGCGGCGCGGAGAGGTACGGCCCGGCACATGCTGGGCGCTGGTGAGCGGCGCCGGTTCGGGCATCGGGCGCTGTTATGCGCGTCGGCTCGCGGCGCTGGGTTACAACCTCGTCCTGGTAGGCAACCGCCGCGAACCGCTCGAGGAGGTCCGCAACGAACTGGCGGCCCGCTGCGAGGGGCGCGACCTGCGGATCATCGAGTGCGACCTGGCCCGCGAGGAGGCGGCCCGCGAGCTGTTCGACCGCACGCAGGCCGAGGGACTCCCGATCGACGTGCTGATCAACAACGCCGGCATGTTCTCGTTCCTCGACATTCTCCGAACGCCCGAGGAGCGCATCCGGCACATCATCCTGCTGCACGACCTGACCAACACACTGCTCTGCCGGCTCTACGCCTCGGAGATGGCCCGTCGCGGGCACGGCGGATACATTCTCAACATGTCCTCCTATTCGCAATGGATGCCCTGGCCGGGACTGGCCCTCTACAGCGCCTCGAAGGCCTATCTGCGGTCGTTCTCGGTCGCCTTTGCCCGGGAGGTCCGCGAGCAGGGGATCCGCGTTACGGCGGTCTCGCCGGCCGGCGTGGCCACGGATCTCTACGGGCTGACACCCCGCTGGCAGCGGATCGGGCTGCGGATTGGCGTGCTGATCTCGGCCGACCGCTGTGCCCGGGCCGGGCTCCGGGCCCTGTGGCGCGGCCGGCGCTCGATCGTCCCCGACTGGTGGAACCGGCTGTGGATCCCGCTGTGCAAGATGCTGCCGATGTGGGCGCTGCGCCCCGTAAGGCGTTTTACCATGAAATTCCAGAAATAAACGGTCCCCGACCGTACAAACGGGCACTTTGAATCCTATGGAAACTATCGAAAATGTCGTCTTCGACCTCGGAGGCGTGCTGGTCGATCTGGATATCGACCGCTGCCGGGCCTCGTTCCGGCGCCTTGGCATGGATGCCGTGGCCGAACTGATCAACCCCTACTACCCGGCCGAGATGATCGGGCAATTGGAACACGGACTGATCTCGTTCCACGAGATGTGCAACCGCATGCGGCAGTTGGCCGCGACGCCCGCGGTGACGGACGAAGCGATCGGCCGTGCCTACGGCGACTTCCTGACGGGGGTTCCGGTCGCAAAGATGCGGCAGATCGAGCAGCTGCGTCGACGCGGCATCCGCACCTACGTCCTCTCGAACAACAACCCCTCGTCGATGCGCTTCATCCGCGAGATGTTCACGGCCGACGGCAAGTGCATGGAGGATTACTTCGACCGGATCTACCTTTCGTACGAGATGCGCGAGCTGAAGCCCTCGGAGACGATCTTCCGCAAGATGATTGCCGACAGCGGCATGGTGCCCGAGCGGACGCTCTTCATCGACGACGGGCAGAAGAACGTCGATGCGGCGCAGGCGTTAGGTTTCACCGTCTATAAGCCCGTCCCGGGCGAGGATTTCGGCCACCTGCTCGACAGCATCGGGAGGCCGTAACCGCCGCCGCCAACAATTGGCTACGCAGGTTCGGGACGCTTTTCCACCGAAAAGTTTAAAAAAAAAAAAAAAAGCCGCTATCTTTGCACAACCT
>NZ_CALUHA010000036.1:0-24682 GCF_944320325.1 Alistipes megaguti | reverse complement strand
CGCCAATGCTCTACCCCCTCGGCGATAAGCATCTCGCGAAAGGGCTCCAGCTGCGGAATCAAGGCCCCCGTCACACAGGTCACCACATCGTACGACAACGAGGGTTCGCGCACGATCAGTCGGATGGCATTCAACGCCCGTTCGTAACTCAGGGGATTTTGACGGATGTAATTGTGCTCGCGCTCAAAACCGTCGAGACTCACCGAAACGGACCTCAGTCCGGCATCCAACAGCGAGCGGAAGCGTCGCGGGGTCAGGGCCATGCCGTTGGTGACCATTCCCCAGGGGTATCCGCGGCGGGTCACCTCCTGTCCGGCCCGTTCGAGATCCTCGCGCACGAGGACCTCGCCGCCCGAAAAGATGATGAGCACCTCCGAAGGGTCGACATGAGGCGTGATCTCCTCGTCGAGAACCCGCAGGAAGTCCTCGAGCGGCATATCGGCCACGCCGGGATCCACGCGGCAATCGCTGCCGCAATGACGGCACGCCAGATTGCACCGCAGCGTACACTCCCAAAAAAGCGTATCGAGATGGTGTTCGGCAACCTTCGCATCGTGAAGATCCGCAAAGATATTCAGGGCCAACCGTTTGCGCAGCCCCACGCGACGATTTCTCATAACAGCTTTCTTCCCTTTTCCGGGCCGGGGAGACAGATCTTCACGTCTACGTTCACCACGGACAGATTCGGACACGCTCCATCACCGGCAACAGATTCCGCCCTCGGTCGGCTCCGGACTCCTCCACAACCGGCCCGCGCTTCATCCACAACCGATTCTCCGGTCCCCGGATCCCGCCCACAGTCACCCCGGACTCCTCCACAACCGGCCCGCGCTTCATCCACAACCGATTCTCCGGTCCCCGGATCCCGCCCACAGTCACCCCAGGCTCCTCCACAACCGGCCCGCGCTTCATCCACAACCGATTCTCCGGCCCCCGGATTCCACCCACGGCCGGCGGCTACTTGCCGGCTGGAGCCTCCTCCTCAGTGACGGGCTGCTCGGCAACCGGCGGCAGTGAATCGGGACGCTCACGCTCCAACCGTTCCATGCGCTTGATCCGCGCACTGTCCGACAGGGGCGGACGCACACCGTACATCAACACGATACGCGGCGGAACCTTCGTGTGTTTCAATGCGGCCGTGTCGGCCGGTTGCGAGGCCGGTTGCTGCGGCTCCGCAGGCTTCTGCTGCGGCGCCTGACGAACTGTCGAACAGGCCGTCGAGAAGCCCAACAACGCCGCCAATGCCAGTTTCCACTTTCTGTTCTTCATACTCCGAACCATTGGCTTCTTTTCACAAAGATAGAAAAATTTTCCCCGGAACGAAAAAATCGGGCAAAAAGTTTTGAATCTCAAGCTTTTTTGTTTTACTTTGTCTAAATTTTATTACTATTAATACTATTTTCTATGACAGGCAAAGTAAAATGGTTCGATAGCAAGAAAGGCTACGGATTCATTACGACGGAGAACGGCAAGGAGATCTTCGTGCATTTCTCGGGCATCGTAAAGGAGGGTTTCAAATCCCTGAACGAAGGTCAGAAAGTTGAGTTCGAAATCGGCAACGGCGCCAAGGGCGAACAGGCCATCAACGTAACCGTGGTCGAGTAAAGCATACCCCCCACCGGCCGTGTCGGCAACTCTCTCCGCCGACACGGCCGACACTCGCGGGACGTCCTCCAATTGGACGTCCTTTTTTTTGCCCGAATGAAAAAATAATCGTATTTTTGGGCGGCTGAAAGAATTATTAAGGATTTTTCAAAATCATAAAACCAATTAACCATGAAAGAAGCTATCGCAATTCTCACCGGTGGAGGTCCCGCTCCCGGCATGAACACCGTCGTCGGCAGCGTCGCCAAGACCTTCCTGCGCAAGGGTTACCGTGTCATCGGTCTCCACGAAGGTTACACCGGCCTGTTCAACCCCTCGCCCCGCACGGTCGATATCGACTACCCGATGGCCGACGGCATCTTCAACCAGGGCGGTTCGTTCCTGCAGATGAGCCGCTTCAAACCCACCGATGCCGATTTCGAAAACAACTTCAACCTCAAGTTCTTCACCGACAACAACATCAAACTGCTTGTAACGGTCGGTGGCGATGACACCGCATCGACGGCCAACCGCATCGCCAAGTTCCTCGAGGCCAAGAAGTACCCCATCGCCAACATCCACGTTCCGAAGACCATCGACAACGACCTCCCGCTGCCGAAGGGGACCCCGACGTTCGGTTACGAGTCGGCCAAGGACAAGGGCGCCGTCATCGCCCGCGCCGTCTACGTCGACGCCCGCACCAGCGGCAACTGGTTCGTACTGGCTGCCATGGGCCGCTCGGCCGGCCACCTGGCATTCGGTATCGGCGAGGCCTGCCACTACCCGATGATCGTCATCCCCGAGATGTTCGACAAGACCGAAATCACCGTCGAGAAGATCGTCAACCTCGTCATCTCGTCGATCATCAAGCGTAAGATCATGGGCATGGACTACGGTGCCGCCGTCATCTCCGAGGGTGTCTTCCACGCCCTGTCGGACGAGGAGATCCGCAAGAGCGGCGTTCACTTCACCTACGACGAGCACGGACACCCCGAGCTGGGCAAGGTTTCGAAGGCCCACATCTTCAACGAGATGATCGAGAAGAAGCTCAAGGAGCTCGGCATCAAGGTCAAGAGCCGTCCCGTGGAGCTCGGCTACGAGATCCGCTGCCAGACCCCGATCGCCTACGACCTGACCTACTGCTCGGAACTGGGTATCGGCGTGCACAAGCTCTTCTCCGAGGGCAAGACCGGCTGCATGGTCTATGTCGACTCGGAGGGCAACGTTTCGCCGCTCTACCTGAAGGATCTGCAGGATCCCACCACGGGCAAGATTCCGCCCCGTCTGGTCGACATCAAGTCGGACCGCTTCACGTCGGTGGTCGAGAATATCCTCAACGCCATCACGCCGGCCGACTACGAAGCCGCTAAGAAATATGTGGCCAATCCCGAGGAGTACGACTTCCACAAGATCCTGAACTGGAACTAGGAGTCTCACAACCCGCCATACGGATTCCGGAGCCTTTCGCAGGCCCCGGGATTTTTTTTGGGTGGAAGGACAGGCAGCGGGAAGAAAGGCCGGAACGGCAGGGAGTTGGGCTGAGGACCGGCCGCAGGGGCAGGATGCGAGGAGGCGCCCCCGGACGAGCGGATGAAAGGGGAGTCCGAGCGGCCAAGAGGGACAAACGGCGGGCTCCGGTGAGGGCCACGGGCGTCGGTGAGGGCCAGTGGCGCCAGTGAGGACCAGCGGGCGTCGGTGAGGACCGAGGGCGTCGGTGAGGACCGAGGGTGCCGTAAGGGCCGGTAAGGACGGGAGGGGTGACGCCGGCCGATCAGCGACGCCGGGCCGGTCAGTGACGCCGGGCCGGTCAGTGACGCCGGGCCGATCAGCGACGCCGGACCGGTCAGAAGAGTTCCGGCGCAGGGCTCAGCGGGTGAAAGGGGGCTGCAGGATGAAGATTGATCACCTCGCGGAGACGTGTCCGGGCCCTTTCGACGGTGTAGTATGTCCCGCCTTCGGGCAAACCGTCGTACCAGGCCACGACGACCTGTGCATGGGCGACCAGAAAGTCGTTGCGCCGGGCATAACAGCCGCGGTGGTACTCCTCGGAAAGGACCTCGATGCTGTCGGCCGCGGCCAGAATCCGCTCGTAGCGAAGGCGCTGGGCCGCCGGAAAGCGGGCTGCCTGATGGCGGAACGGAACGACGGCAACGAGCCGGACCTCCGCATGCCGCTGCCGCAGGAGCAGAACCGCCTCGGCCGCCGCGAGGTCGAACCCGACGGCCATACCGCTCAGAAAAGTCCGGAAGCCACGTTCGTAAAGCGCCTCGAGAGTCGGGAGCAACAGCTCGCGAGCTTCGTCACGATAGGTGCGATGGCCGGTGAAGGCGACACAGGTGCGCGGATTGAGGATCATACGATCAAAGATAGCGCTTTGGCCCGGAGTTTGCAAGAAAAACCGCTGAATTCAAAAACTTCAGCAACCATGAAAAACACAGGAATTGCCATCGTTTCGCTCGTGGGCGGGATGATCATCGGTTCGGCTCTGACAATGTTGTTCACGCCCCAGTCGGGGGCCGACCTACGCCGCAAGATCAAGAATTCGATCGACGACGAGATCGACCGCGTCAAGAACAAGCTCAGCGAGGTCGAGGAGCAGATCGAAGAGGCACGCTGCCGCTGCGAGGAGAATTAGCCCTCAAAAAACCGCACGATGGAGAGACACGCAACAGCCGAGGCACAAAACCTCAGCGACCGGGAGCGGCGGGAGCCCCGACGGGAGTTCCACACCCTGCCGCACCAGCCCCTCGGGCCATCCGAGGAGAAGACCGATTCGGACGACCCGAAGAAGCGTTCCACCATCCGCAAAGAGCGGTCAGCCGGGCGTTTCGTAGTGGTCTTTCTGCTCTTCGGAACGCTGGTCGGCATCGCCCTGCTGCTGTTGCTGACGGCGCTGGTGGTCTGGCTCTCGCAGGTCACCGGATCGTTCATCGTCGCCACGTTGATCCTCGGCGGCGCCTTTGCCCTGCTGGCTGCGGGACTCTACCTGCTCACGATCCGCGAGGCCGTGGAGCAGATCCGCGCCCGGGCCGAAACGGTCTACGAGGTAGCACGCCTGGCCCGCACGGGCTACGAATGGCTCTCCGAAAAGATCTCGATGCTGATCGGCATCTACAATCTGTTGCGAAAAGGCTGAGAAAACCCGACAATCCGCCCGCCCGGGAGCCGGCCGCAAACGACCGAAAACGAAAAGCCGGTACCTTTGACAGGCACCGGCTTTTTTCATCAGGCAACCCGCAGGCTGCCGTTCGACTATTTGCCGAAGTAACGCTTGTAGAGTCCTTCGAAGCCCTTGCCGTGACGAGCCTCGTCCTTGGCCATCTCGTGAACCGTATCGTGAACGGCATCGAGGTTCTCCTGCTTGGCCAGACGAGCCAGACGCATCTTGTCCTCGCAGGCGCCGCACTCGGCCTCCATACGCTTCTCGAGGTTGGTCTTCGTATCCCAAACCACCTCACCGATCAGCTCGGCGAACTTCGAAGCGTGCTCGGCCTCTTCCCAGGCGTAGCGCTTGTAAGCCTCGGCGATCTCGGGATAGCCCTCGCGATCGGCCTGACGGCTCATGGCCAGATACATGCCCACCTCGGTGCACTCGCCCATGAAGTGGTTCTGCAGACCCTCCCAGAGCTCCTTGCTGGCGCCCTTGCCGTCACCGATCTTGTGCTCGGTTACGAACTCCATCTTCGAGTCCGACTCAACAACCTCTACGAACTTGTCCTTACCTGCCTTGCACATCGGGCACTGCTCGGGAGCCTCGGGACCTTCGTGAATGTACCCACATACGGTACAACGCCATTTCTTTGCCATAATCTTTTGTACTATTAAAAGGTGTGTTAATTGCTTTTTGTTTGTTTGTCATGCAAAGATAAGAAGAGATTTCGATTTTTGTATAAAAATTCGATTGTCTTTTCTGATCGCATGATAAGCGCAGCTTATACGGGGAGGGATCAGCCCCGGCGGTCGATCACCTCCTCGATCTGCGCCACATCCACGGAATCCTTGACCAGCACCCGTTTGTTGCGGTCCAGAAGGTAGAGCGCCGGAATGGCGTGCAGGTCGTAGAGCAGTTCATTGCGGATCACGCATCCCTTGTCGTAGGCATTGATCCACGACGCGGGCATCTCATCGCGATAGGCGCGCCACTCCGAGAGATCCTCGTCGGGATAGATGGCCAGCACCTGAAGCCGGCCGTGTTCGATCATCTCCGTGAGCATCGGCGACGAAGAGATCGCTTCGCGGATTTCGCGGCACATGGCACACCCCGGATTGTTGATGAACAGCAGCACATACTCGGCATCCAGTCCGTAGAGCGTGCCGCTGCGCCCCGAAGCCAGCGTATAGCGGAAGTCGTTGGCCGGCTGACCGAGGCGGTTCTGCCGGGCGATCTGCAGATCATACTGCGGGGCGATGCGCTCGTACTCGTCGTACCACGGAGCGCGCAGCTGCGCCTCGAGCACCGGGATATAGAATTCGTCGTTGCGCAGCGGCGAGTTGGGGTCGTGCAGCACCACCTCGGCCATCTTCGAAAAGTAGTCGAGCATCCGCCGCGAGGTCGAGGCACGCCGCATGAGCGAATCCATCGGGGCGCCGTCCGTCGGGCGGCCGCCGAGCAGAACGACATAGCGGGCATAGGCCTCAAAGAGCTGCGACGAGTCGACCCGGGTCAGGAAGAGCGTATCGGAGAAGTTGAAGCGGTCCCAGTAGTGCCAGCGGAGCCACTCCTGCTGTTCGGCCGCCGAAAGGCGCGAAGGCGGAATGGCCGGCAGGAAGACGGCCGGTTGCGGGGCCGCGGCATCGGAAGCGGGCGCCTTGCGGCGGCGTCCGCATGAGGTCATCACCACCAGCATGCACAACAGAAGGATCGAGAGTCGTTTCATTGTTTGTTTCAAGCGTTTTGGTCCTGAAGAACAAATATACGCATTTCCGGCGACAATTCCACAACCGAGGGCTCCAAAAGCCGCACCATGCGTTTTTTGCACGGTAGTTGCAACCCTTCGAGGCGACAAAACTCAAATCAAACCATTATGGATGTAAAGAAAACTACCACTTCCACGGGCTTCAAGCTGAGCGTCATGACCCTGGCGATCATGAACGTGACGGCCGTGGTGAGCCTTCGCGGGCTGCCGGCCGAGGCGGTCTACGGACCCTCGTCGGCCTTCTACTACCTCTTTGCCGCGATCGTCTTCCTGATCCCCACGGCAATGGTTGCCGCCGAACTGGCCGCCATGTTCTCCGACAAGCAGGGAGGCGTCTTCCGCTGGGTGGGCGAGGCGTTCGGGGCCCGCACGGGCTTCCTGGCCATCTGGCTGCAGTGGATCGAATCGACGATCTGGTACCCCACGGTGCTCACCTTCGGCGCCGTGACCATCGCCTTCATCGGCACGAACGAGCCCCACGACATGTCGCTCGCCTCGAACAAGGTCTTCACCCTCTGCATGGTGATGGCCATCTACTGGATCGCCACCTTCATCGCCCTGAAGGGCCTCGACTGGGTGGGCAAGATCAGCAAATGGGGCGGCATGATCGGAACGATCATTCCGGCCGGACTGCTCATCGTCCTGGGCGTGGTCTACATCGCCTCCGGGGGCCACAACAACATGGACATGTCGCAGGGTTTCTTCCCCGACCTGTCGAAATTCGACAACCTGGTGCTGGCCAGCAGCATCTTCCTCTTCTACGCCGGCATGGAGATGATGGGCATCCACGTCATGGATGTCAAGAATCCATCGAAGAACTATCCGCGGGCGATCATCATCGGCTCGCTCGCCACGGTGGCCATCTTCGTGCTGGGGACCTTCTCGCTGGGCTTCATCATCCCGGCCAAGGACATCAGCCTCACGCAGTCGCTGCTCATCGGCTTCGACAACTACTTCAAGTATCTGCACCTGTCGTGGGCCGGTCCGATCATCGCCATTGCCCTGATGTTCGGCGTACTGGCCGGCGTGCTGACCTGGGTGGCCGGCCCCTCGAAGGGTATCTTCGCCGTCGGCAAGGCGGGCTACCTGCCCCCCTTCTTCCAGAAGACCAACCGCGCCGGCGTACAGCGCAACATTCTGCTCATCCAGGGCGCCATCGTCACGCTGCTGGCCCTTCTGTTCGTGGTGATGCCCTCCGTGCAGTCGTTCTACCAGATCCTCTCGCAGCTCACCGTGCTGCTCTACCTGATCATGTACATGCTGATGTTCTCGGCGGCCATCGTTCTGCGCTACAAGATGAAGCAGGCCCAGCGCCCCTTCCGCCTGGGCCGCAGCGGGAACGGCCTGATGTGGCTCATCGGACTGGTCGGCTTCTTCGGTTCGCTGCTGGCCTTCGTGCTGAGCTTCGTACCGCCCAGCCAGATCTCCACGGGCAGCAATACGGTGTGGTATTCGGTGCTGGTCATCGGCTGTCTGGTCGTCGTGGCCATTCCGTTCGTCATCTACGCAATGCGCAAACCTTCGTGGCGTGATCCGCAGGCCGCCGCCGAGTTCGCCCCCTTCCACTGGGAGCAGCCCGCCCCGAAGGCTTTCCCCGCTTCGGACAAGACTCCAACCGATAAAAACAACCGACAATAAACCATACGCACCATGATTCGTAAAATCGACAAAAAGACGGTCGGCGAGGTCCTCCGGGCGGCCTACGACCACTGCAAGAGCGAAACCAGCGGCAAGAATGCCGACTATATTCCCTTTCTGAAGAACGTGCCGTCGACGCTCTTCGGCATCGCCGCCACGCTGCCCGACGGCACGCTTCTGACGGTCGGCGACACCGACTACCGCTTCGGCATCGAATCCGTGTCGAAGGTCCCCACGGCACTGCTCGTCATGGAGCAGTACAGCGACCGCGAGGTGCTGCACAAGATCGGCGCCGACGCCACGGGACTCCCCTTCAACTCGATCATGGCCATCCTGCTCGAGAACGACCACCCCTCCACGCCGCTGGTCAACGCCGGAGCCATCGCAGCCTGTTCGATGGTCAAACCCGCAGGCGACAGCACGGGCAAGTGGCGCGCGATCGTCGACTTTCTCACGGCGCTGGCCGGATCGCCCGTCGAGGTGATCGACGAGCTCTACCGCTCCGAAAGCGACACCAACTTCAACAACCGCTCGATCGCCTGGCTGCTGAAGAACTACAACCGCATCTACGACCAACCCGAAATGGCGCTGGATCTCTACACGCGGCAGTGTTCGATCGGCGTGACGGCCGCACAACTGGCCACCGTGGCGGCGACGATTGCCAACGGCGGAGTCAATCCGCAGACGGGCAAACGGGTCTTCCGCGCCGAGCTGACGCCGCGCATCGTCTCGCTGATGGCCACCGTGGGCTTCTACGAACACACGGGCGACTGGCTCTTCCAGACGGGGCTTCCGGCCAAATCGGGGGTCGGCGGCGGCATCATGGGCGTCGTACCGGGCGTCATGGGTCTCGCCTCCTTCGCGCCCCCGCTCGACTCGGCCGGCAACTCCGTCCGGGCGCAGAAGGCCCTGGCCTACATCGCCCGTGAACTGGACCTCAACCTCTTCGGCACCACCCGCTGCATGGTGACCACTCCGGCCTCGGCCGAGGTCTGACGCCGCTGCCGCAATCCGAAACGGGCCGGCAGGGGCTCGACGCCCCGGAATCCCCGGACGCACCGCCTCTCTGCCCCCTCCACACAAACGAAAGAGCCGCAACCCTTCGCAGGGCTGCGGCTCTTCTTCGTATCGGCATCCGCCGCGGGAGGAGGGCTAAAGCGTCTCCGCCTCGACACCCTTGAACAGGGCGACATCCTCCGGCGTGGAGTTCATTACGTAAGTGTAGGCCTCGGTGATCTTGCCCTCGGCCAGTTTGGCGAAGATGCGGGCCGAAGCCTCGTACTCCGCCGCCTTGCCGGCCTGACGGGCCAGCAGGTAGCCGATGATGATGTGACCGGCCGTCTCGACCAGTCGGCGGGCATGGAAATCCTTGAAGCCATGGGCCTCCTTCTCGCCGGCCTCGACGTGAGCCACCATCTCCGTAAACTTCACCGTCAGAGCCTTGAGCCTGGCAACCACCGGAGCCATCGTCTCCGCATACTCCTCGGCGGCATAGCGGCCGATCTGCTCGACGAACGTACCCTTCGTCACGGCGTTGATCGCCGCCACGACCTGCAGCTGCGACGTACCCTCGTAGATGTTCATGATACGGGCGTCGCGGTACAGCCGCTCGCAGGGGTAATCCTTCATGAAGCCCGAACCGCCGTGGATCTGGATGGCGTCGTAGGCCAGCTGGTTGGCATACTCCGACGAGAAGAGCTTCACCAGCGGCGTGAAGCCGTCGGCCAGACGATTGTAGAACTTCATCTCCTGGCGCTCTTCGGGCTCCAGCGAGCGCTCGTGCGAGATGTGCGAGTACTGCTTGTAGACCTCGACGAAGCGAGCCGTCTCATAGAGCAGCGCACGGGCACCCTGCAGCTTGGCCTTCATGTTCGAGAGCATCTCCGAAACGGCGGCGAACTCGATGATCGGTTTGCCGAACTGTGCACGCTCGTGGGCATACTTCAGCGCCTCGCGGTAAGCAGCCTCGCACAGACCCACCGACTGGGCTCCGATACCCAGACGCGCGGCATTCATCAGCGACATGACGTACTTGATCAGACCCATCTTCCGATCGCCGACCAGCTGGGCCGGAGCGTTCGTGAAGACCAGTTCGCACGTCGGCGAGCCCTTGATACCCAGCTTGTTCTCGATGCGGCGCACCTTCACGCCGCCGTCGCGCTTGTCATAGACGAGCATCGACAGACCGCGGGCGTCGGTCGTTCCCTCCTCCGTACGGGCCAGGACGAGCGAAACCTCGCCGTCGCCGTTCGTAATGAAACGCTTCACGCCGTTGAGCAGCCACGTCTGCCGCTCCTCCGACCAGGTGGCCTTCAGCATCACCGAACCCAGATCCGAACCGGCATCGGGCTCCGTGAGGTCCATGGCGCACGTCGCACCGGCCGAAACCCACTTCAGGTATTTCTCCTTCTGCTCCTCCGAGGCGAACTCATTGAGCGTCTCGGCGCAGTCCTGCAGTCCCCAGATGTTCTCGAAGCTGGCATCGGCGCGGGCCACCATCTCGTTGGCCATGACGAAGCAGATCAGCGGGAAGTTCAGACCGTCGTACTTGCGCGGGAGAGTCATGCCGCTCAGTCCGGCATCAACCACGGCCTTCATGTTCTCGACCGTTCCCGAAGCATACTCCACGTGGTCGTTCACCACGCGCGGACCCTCGTGGTCGACACCCTCGGCATTGGGCGCGATGACGTCGCCGCACACCTGGCCGGCAATCTCCAGCACGCGACGGTAGTTGTCCATCGCATCGTCGAAATCCTGCGGCGCGTAGTCGTAGAGATCCTTCTCGGCGAAACCGCGCTCCTTCAGCTCCACGATCTTCCGCATCAGCGGGTGATCGAGCTGGAACTGCAAATCCTTGTTATCTGAAAAGAAATTAGCCATTACTTCGAGTTTTGCTTGTAGTATTTGATCATCTTGGGGATAATTTCGTTGACGTCGCCCGTGATGGCGTAGTCGGCGATCTTGTTGATCGGGGCATCGGGATCGGTGTTGATCGAGATGACCATCGACGACTGGTCCATACCGGCCGTGTGCTGGATCTGCCCCGAGATGCCGCAGGCGATGTAGAGTTTCGGACGCACCGTGACGCCGGTCTGGCCGACCTGACGCTCATGCTCCGTGAAACCGGCGTCGACCGCCGCACGGCTGGCACCCACCTCGGCACCCAGCACGTCGGCCAGATCGTAGACCAGTTTGAAATTCTCCTTCGAACCCATGCCGTAACCGCCGGCCACGATGATCGAAGCCCCCTTGATATCGATCTTGCGCTCCTCGATCTGACGGTCGATGATCTTCACCGCAAGGTCCGTATCCTTGACGAACCGGCGCCAGTCGATCGTCTTCACCTCGCCCTTGCCCGGCTGGGCGGCATACTCCTTGCGCATGACGCCCTCGCGGACGGTGGCCATCTGCGGACGGTGATCCGGGTTGACGATCGTGGCGATGATGTTGCCGCCGAAGGCCGGACGGATCTGGTACAACAGGTTGGTGTACTCCTTGCCGGTCTTGGCATCCTTGTGGTCACCGATAACGAGCTGCGTGCAGTCGGCCGTCAGACCGCTGTGCAGCGCCGACGAAACGCGCGGCGCAAAGTCGCGGCCCACGGGCGTGGCGCCGAACAGGGCAATCTGCGGCTTCTCCTGCTCGATCAGCCCGCACATGACCGACGTATGGGGCAGCGTGCGGAAGGGCTCGAAGATCTCGTCGTCGGCCACCCACACCGTATCGGCTCCATATTTGGCCAGCTCCTTCTCCAGACCGGCCACGTTGTGACCCAGCACGACGGCTTCGAGCTTCACGCCCAGCGTCGAGGCCAGTTCGCGGCCCTTGGTCAGCAGTTCGAGACTCACATCGGCGACCTTGCCGCCCTCCATCTCGATATATACGAATACGTTGTTCATCTCAGTGCGCATTAACCGAGCGTGTGGCTCGCAATAAGTTCAACCATCAGTGAATTGATATCCTCGTCCGACGAGGTGAGGCGTTTGGCCTCCTTGGCGGCGAAGACCACGTTCTCGATCTTCTTGACCTTCGTCGGCGAACCCTGCAGACCCAGCTGCGCGGGATCGGGGTTGACGTCGGCGGCAGCCCACTCGACGATCTGCAGATAGGGCTTCGCGGCGGCACGTTGTGCGGCGGGCGAATCGGGTGCTGCGGCGATCTCCGAACCGGCCAGCGCACCCTTGTACTTCATCACGCGCTTGGCGTTGCGCGGGCGGCACTCGGCAGCCGAAGCGTTGACCGTCACCACGGCCGGAATCGGGCACTCGACCGTCTCGACACCGTGCTCCAGACGGCGCTTGATCACCAGCGAGTGCTCCTTGACGTCGAGGATCTCCTCGGCGTAGGTCACCTGCGGCAGACCGAGCTTCTCGGCCACCTGGGGACCGACCTGGGCCGTATCGCCGTCAATAGCCTGACGTCCGGCGAAGATCACGTCGGGCTGAATCTTCTTCAGGGCACACGACAGGGCGTAGGAGGTTGCCAGCGTATCGGAGCCGGCGAACTCGCGGCCCGAAAGCAGGTAGCCGCCGTCGGCACCGCGGAACAGGGCATCACGGATGATGTCGGCGGCACGCTGGGGGCCCATCGTCAGAATGTGGACCGTCGATCCTTCGACGCGGTCCTTGAGCCGCAGAGCGGCCTCGAGGGCATTGAGGTCCTCGGGATTGAAAATGGCCGGGAGTGCCGCACGATTGACCGTACCTTCGGGGGTCATCGCGTCCTTGCCCACGTTGCGGGTATCGGGCACCTGTTTGGCCAGAACCAGAATTTTAAGGTTTTGCAACATATTGAATTTAAGTCGAATGTTTTTCTTGGTTGTTTCGTTCGCAACAGCGGAGAGAACATCGGATCGACGCGCGGAACCGGATCGGAAACCCGCCTCCGTTCCACCTGGTCGAGGCGCAGGACCGGATCGGAAGCCCGTCGTCGGAGCCTTCGTCCGAAGCGCTGAGCCGGATCGGAAACCCTCCACCCTTCGGCCGCCTATAAAACGGGCTTCTAAGCCCGCGGACGGACGATGGTTTCACCGCGGTCAGGGCCCACGGAGATGATCCGCACGGGCACGCCGGTCTGGTGCTCGATGAACTCCACGTAACGCTTGAAGGCCTCGGGGAACTCCTCGTAGGTGCGGCACTTGCGCAGGTCACACTTCCAGCCCTCGAACTCCGTGTAGACGGGCTTCAGGTCATCGGTAATCGTATAGGGGAACTCCGTGGTGCGGCGGCCGCCGATCTCGTAGGCTGTAGCGATCTTGATCGTATCGAAATCGTTCATCACGTCGGACTTCATCATGATGAGCTGCGTCACGCCGTTGATCATGATCGAATACTTCAGGGCCACCATGTCGAGCCATCCGCAGCGGCGGCGACGTCCCGTCACGGCACCGAATTCATGACCGATGTTGCTGAGTTTCTCGCCCGTCTCGTCGAAGAGCTCCGTGGGGAAGGGGCCGCTGCCCACACGGGTGCAGTAGGCCTTGAAGATGCCGTAGACGTCGCCGATGCGGCTGGGCGCAACACCCAGACCCGTGCAGACGCCTGCGCAGACCGTATTCGACGAGGTGACGAAGGGATAGGAGCCGAAATCGACGTCGAGCAGCGTGCCCTGTGCCCCCTCGGCCAGAATGGCCTTGTCCTGAGCCAGGCAGTCGTTGACGAAATACTCGCTGTCGATAATGTGGAAACGGCGGAGGTACTTCACGGCGTCGAACCACTGGGCCTCGAGTTCGGTGATGTCGTACTTGTAGTCCAGACTGCGGAGGATCCGTTCGTGACGGGCCTTGGCCGCAGCGTAGATCTTCTCGAAATCGGGGCTCAGCAGGTCGCCCACACGCATGCCGTTGCGGCTGACCTTGTCCGTATAGGTCGGGCCGATGCCCTTGCCCGTGGTGCCGATCTTGGCACTGCCCTTGGCGGCCTCGTAGGCGGCGTCGAGGATGCGGTGAGTCGGCAGAATGAGGTGGGCCTTTTTCGAGATGCAGAGCTGTTGGGTGATGTCATGGCCGCTCTTGGCGAGCTCTTCGGCCTCGGCCCGGAACAGGATGGCATCGAGCACTACGCCGTTGCCGATGATGTTGGTCTTGCCGCCCTGGAAGATTCCCGAGGGGATCGAACGGAGCACGTATTTTTCCCCGCCGAACTCCAGCGTATGACCGGCATTGGGACCGCCCTGGAAGCGGGCTACCACCTCGTAATGGGGCGTAAGCACGTCCACGACCTTACCCTTGCCCTCGTCACCCCACTGGAGGCCGAGGATCACGTCTACTTTTTTCATTGTATCCGAATCAATTTATTGGTTACAAAAGTTTTTTGCTTCCAAAGATACAAAATAATCCGCGAAAAGCACAATTGCCCGGACGGGACTTTTCAACAAATTATAAAAAAAGGGCCCCGACGGAGCGTGTTTCCCCGTCGAGGCGTGTAAGAAGGCGTGTAAGAATCAGAAACAGACGGCCGCACCGATCGGGCCCAGGCCGGACTTCTCCCCCGCTGCTGCGGCTGTACGGGCATTCTCGCAACCGCCGACCCTGTTATCCGGGCCCCACGCAACCGCCGTCCGGCCCCCGACCTGCGGCGTAAATCCGCCCGTGTCTCCGCGCTACCGTTCGACCAGCGAGGTAATGCCGTCGAAACGGATGCTCTGGGTGGCCATGCGGCAGTAGACCGTGGTCAGATCGGAATTCGCGCGTACATCGGCCTGAAGCGTCGCGGCGCAGGTCGACAGATCGAGCGTCTGCAAGGCGTTGCCCCGCGCATCGAGCGTCACGAGCGAGGTATTCGACGTGAGGTCCAGCTCCGCCAGCGCATTCTCCGAGCAGTCCAGCCACACCAGCGCACGCAGATCCTCCACATCGAGCCACACGAGATCGTTTTCCCGGCAGTCGAGGCGCGAAAGATGCGCACAAGCGGTCAGATCCAGCTCCGTGAGGGCGTTTCCCGAGCAATCGAGCCGCTCAAGATTGACGAATTCCCGCAGATCCGCGAGCGAAGCGATCCCTTCACCCGGGCACGCGATCTCCCGCACGCGCTGCGCTTCGTAGCGCGAGATGCGTGAATCGTTGTCCAGATCGAAGCGTTCGAGACAGAACGCCTCGAAGCGTTTGTCGAAAAAGGTGAGGTATACGTATCGGTTCCGCTCGTCACTGTCGCGATCGGCCAGGCCGCACGAAGAGGCAAGCAACGAGAGCAGGACGGGCAGCAGGCGCAGGCGCCGCACCGTGTCAGATGTCCACATCATCGTCCGACGATTCGGAGAGATCCGATGCATCGTCATCGCCCCCCTGCAGTTCGTCGGCCCCCTTCAGATCGTCGTCGTAGTAATCCTTGTCGTCGTCATCCTGCGCCGAGTCGTCGATCTTCACGTCGATCTTGATCATATAGGCCACATCGTCCGTGTCAAAGGGCACGGCATAAAAAAAACCACCGTTGGGTTTGTCTACGCGAATCATCGAATCGGTGAATCCCAGCGGATATTTCTCCTTGACAGCCTCCTGCATTTCGGGGGTCAGATTGTGGAAACTCGTTACGATATGTTTCTTTGCCATATTCTGTTTAGCCATCGTTGTGGTGCGAAATTTTCTGCAAGTATAAGCAAAATTTGAATATCGCACCACATCTGCAATTTTTTTTTGCATTTTTTTTGTTTTAGCCCCTTGTTCCGAGCAAAATATGTAACTTTACGCACGTTATTCCATAGGTATGATACGCGAACGCATCGAGGAGCTGCGCCGCCAGCTCGAACTGCACAACTACAAATATTACGTCGAAAACAACCCCGAAATTTCGGATTTCGAGTTCGATACGATGATGCGCGAACTCCAGGACCTGGAGCGCGAACACCCCGAATATGCCGATCCCAATTCGCCGACGATGCGCGTCGGGAGCGACCTGACGTCGGAGTTCGCCACCGTGCGCCACCGCTACCCGATGCTCTCGCTCGGGAACACCTACTCGCTCGACGAACTGCACGAATTCATCGACCGCATCGAACGCGAGGCCGGCCCCACGGACTATGTCTGCGAGCTGAAATTCGACGGCACGGCCATCTCGCTCACCTACGACAACGGCGCGCTGACGCAGGCCGCCACGCGCGGCGACGGCGTCACGGGCGACGACGTGACGGCCAACGTCCGCACCGTACGCTCCGTACCGCTGCACCTGCGCGACGGCGACTGGCCGGCCCATTTCGAGATCCGGGGCGAGATCCTCATGCCCTACGCCTCGTTCGACCGTCTGAACGCCGAACGCGAGGCCAACGGCGAGCCGCTCTTCGCCAATCCGCGCAACGCCGCTGCCGGGACGCTCAAGCAGCAGTCGTCGGCCGTCGTGGCACGCCGCGGTCTGGACTGCACGCTCTACCAGCTGGCGGGCGACAACCTGCCCTTCCGCACCCACTGGGAGAGTCTTCAGAAGGCCCGCGAGTGGGGCTTCAAGATCTCGGACCACATGCGCATCTGCCACAACGTGGCCGAGGTCGACGACTTCATCCGCTACTGGGATACGGCCCGCCACGGGCTTCCCTTCCCGACCGACGGCGTGGTGATCAAGGTCAACGACTTCGCCGTACGCCGCCAGCTGGGCTTCACGGCCAAGGCCCCGAAGTGGGCCGTAGCCTACAAGTTCAAGGCCGAACAGGCCCTCACGCGCATCGACAGCGTCTCGTTCCAGGTGGGCCGCACGGGGGCCATCACACCGGTGGCCAACCTCGAGCCCGTGCTGCTGGCCGGCACCACCGTGCGCCGGGCCACGCTCCACAACGCCGAGCAGATGGCGCGGCTCGACATCCGCCCGGGCGACATGGTCTACGTCGAAAAGGGGGGCGAGATCATCCCCAAGATCACGGGCGTCGACCTCTCGCAGCGTCCGGCCGACAGCCAGCCCTTCCGCTACATCGACCGCTGCCCCGTATGCGGCACGCCGCTGGTGCGCTACGAGGGCGAAGCCAAGCACTACTGCCCGAACCAGAGCGGCTGCCGTCCGCAGATCATTGGCCGCATCATCCACTTCATCCGCCGCAAGGCCCTCGACATCGAGGGGCTGGGCGAGGAGACCGTCGAACTGCTCTACGATAACGGGCTGGTGCGCACCGTGGCCGACCTCTACGACCTGCGCGCCGAACAGCTCTCGCCGCTGCCGCGCCTGGGCGAAAAGTCGGCCGAGAACATCATCCGCTCGATCGAGCGCTCGAAGGAGGTCCCCTACGCACGGGTGCTCTTCGGACTGGGCATCCGTTTCGTGGGCGAGACCACGGCCCGCTATCTGGCCGACCATTTCCGCTCGCTGGAGGGGCTGATGCAGGCCTCGCGCGAGGAGCTGGTCGAGGCCGAGGAGATCGGCCAGCGCATCGCCGACTCGATTCTCGAATACTTCGCCGATGCGGCCAATCTGGAGATCATCCGCCGGCTGCGGGCCGCCGGGCTGCAGTTCGAGACCGCGGAGCGCAAGCTGGCCTCGGAGGCGCTGGCCGGGAAGAGTTTCGTCGTCTCGGGGCGCTTCTCGCGCAGCCGCGACGAGATGAAGGCGCTGATCGAATCGCACGGGGGGCGCAATCTGGCCGCCGTCTCGGGCAACGTCGACTACATCGTCGCCGGCGAGAAGATGGGGCCCGCCAAACTCAAGAAGGCCGAGAAGCTCGGCATCCGCATCATCGACGAGGAGGAGTTCTTCCGGATGATCAACGGCGAGGGAGCCCCTGCCACGCAGGCTCGACCTGCCCCGGCGGCGGAGGCGCAACCGTCGGCAGAATCCGGCACATCCGCAGCCCCGGCCACGGATCCGCTCCCGAAGAGCGCGCCGCAGCCGGACGCCGACACGCAATCCGGCAAGGGCGCGGAACAGCGTCTTTTTGACTAAGAGCCGAAAACCGTAAACAATAAAAAAGAGACCGATATGACACAGCACAAACTGGCCGGCGTAGGCGCCGCCATGATCACCCCCTTTACACGGGAGGGAAGGGTCGACTACGAAGCCCTGGCCCGCATGATTGACTACGTGATCGAGGGCGGCGTGGACTACATCGTCGCCCTGGGGACGACGGCCGAAACCCCGACCCTCTACATGCCCGAACGGGCCGTGATCGCCATGTTCATCACCAACCAGATTGCCGGGCGCGTGCCGCTGGTGATGGGTTGCGGCGGCAACTCGACGTCGGAGGTGCTGGACCAGCTGCGCGAATTCGACCTGCGCGGCGCCGATGCCATCCTGAGCGTGACGCCCTACTACAACAAGCCCTCGCAGGAGGGGCTCTACCAGCACTTCCGCACCATTTCGGAGCACTCGCCCCTGCCGGTGATCCTCTACAACATCCCGGGTCGCTCGGGGGTCAACATGACCGCCGAAACGACGCTGCGCATCGCCCGCGACTTTCCCAACATCATCGGCATCAAGGAGGCCTCGGGCAAGATCGACCAGATGCAGCGGATTCTCGACCAACGTCCCGAAGGGTTCCTCGTGCTGTCGGGCGACGACGGCATGGCCATCGAGCTGATGCGTCGCGGCGGCGACGGCGTGATCTCGGTGGCGGCCAACGCCTTTCCCGGGCGCTTCATGAGCTGCATCAACCACGCCAAGAGGGGTGACTTCGAGGCGGCCGACCGCGAGTACGAGGCACTCGACGAGGCCGTCAAGGCGCTCTTCGAGGAGGGCAACCCCGTCGGGGTGAAATGCGCCCTCTCGGTGATGGGGATTATCGGCGACACGATGCGCCTGCCGCTCGTTCCGGGCACGGAGCACCTGCGTGAACGATTCAAAAGCCTGATCGCGAGATACGATTTGCGCTGATTTTGCGTTCCTATCGGAAAACAACCGACATGAAACGACTTCTGTTGCTGCTTACGCTGCTCGTGCCGCTGCTCGCCGCGGCGCGCGTCCCCGACGAGGAGATGATCCTCGACCGGACGCTCGATGCCGAATCGCCGTTCTACTATCCGGCCCTCATGCTGCGCTACAATGCCGGCGATGCGACACTCACCGACGAGGATTACTACTATCTCTATTACGGCTTCGCTTACCGCGACGAGTACAAGCCGCTGGCCACGAATCCCGATCTGGACAAGATGCTGCTGCTCATCGCCGGTATCGACCCCGAGAAACCGGACGTGGCGACGCTCGAATCGCTCGTCTCGCTGGGCAACGACGCCCTGGCCCGCGATCCGTTCAGCCCGAAGATCCTCAACATGATGTCGTTCGCCTACGGGGCACTGGGCGACAAGGTGCGCGAGAAGGCCTATGCCGACCGCATGAACGGCATACTGCGCACGATCATCGACTCGGGCGACGGATTCACCGAAAAGACCCCGCGCCACGTGCTGATGTTCGACCATGCGCTCGACGTGCTGGCCGCCGAGGAGCTCTCCTACGGCAAGGCACGCATCATCAGCCGCACCGTGGAGTTCGTGCCGCTGCTCACGCCCTACGTCGTCGACGGAAAGAAACGCAAGGGATTCTACTTCGATTTCGGGCGCGTCTACTGGAACAAGCCCGAAGGCTATACCTACAAACGTGACCGGACATGGCAATTCAACAACCTCAAACCCCGCACCTACAAATGATGAAATACCTGTTCCGTGCCGCAGCGGTGAGACGGTCGCTGCTGGCTCCCCTGCTGCTGACCGTCGTGCTGCTTTCGGACGCCTGCTCGAAGGAGGAGCCGCAACCGCGGTTTGAGGTCTCGGCCACGGAGATTTTCCTCTCGGGCGACGCCTCGGGCGAGGAGAGCATCACGGTCCGGGCCAACCGGCCGTGGGAAGTGACCTACACGGGTGAGGACTTCACGGTGACATCGACGGACGGAACGGCCAGCGAAGGGTGTGTCACGGTCACCCCTACCCAAGCCAACGACGGACCCAACCGCCGAAGACTGGGGTCGATCCTTCTGCACTTCGACAACGACCGGCAACAGATCGAGGTGGCGGTCTACCAGCGCCCCGCCACGGCCACACGTACCGTGCTGCTCTACATGCCGGGGCAGAGCCTGCTGCGATTTTACAAGGAGAACATCGCGCGTCTGCGCAGCGCCGTCAACACGGACAACCCGGGTGACGGGCGAATGCTGATCTGCTACCAGCCCGAATCGCACTACACGGCCGTGCTCGAGGAGCTCCGCCACGACTCCTCCACGGGAAGCTGTAAGACCATCACGCTGAAGCACTACGACACGTTCGACACGGGAAATCCCGAAGATGTGGCCCGACTCTTTGCCGATGCCGCCGAGGAGGCTCCGGCCGAGCGCTACGGACTGATCATCGGCTGCCACGGCAAGGCGTGGATTCCGGCCTCGAGCGGTGCCCTGCCGCGTTCGCGACGGGCGGGCGGTGCGGCGGCCGATGTCTGGACTCCCGCCGCAGGGGCCAAACCGACGCGTTCGTTCGGCGATACGGGTCACGAACTCGACATCACGGAGCTGGCCTCGGTGCTCGAGGCCCTGCCGTTCCGCTTCGACTACCTGATCTTCGACGACTGCTTCATGGCCAGCATCGAGACGCTCTACGACCTGCGCCACGCGATCGACTATGTCGTGGCCTCACCCTGCGAGATCATGGCCGCAGGATTCCCCTACGACCGGATCCTCCCACACCTGTTCGACGACGAGGAGCTGCGGCCGCAACTGGGTGAGATCTGCCGCGAATTCTGGAACTTCTACCAGAACGACTGGAACACGATCTCCGGGAACGAACAGTCGGGCTGCATCTCGCTCACGGTGATGTCGGAACTTGAGGCACTGGCCTCGGAGATGCGACGGGTGGTCGAGGCGCCGAAAACCGACTTCGAGCTCTCCGAACTCCAGTATTACAAGGGAGGCACCACGAAACTCTTCTACGATCTGGGCCACTACGTCCAACTGAGCTGCGGCGACCAGGGGACGATCGACACGTTCGAGGCACAGTTGGAGCGGGCCGTACCCTCGGAGTACCGCTTCCACACGCCCAGCTACTATTCTGCCTACAACAACCTCCTCAACCCGATCACCTGCTACACGGGAATTACGACCAGCGAGCCCGAAACCACCGAGCCCTATGCTTCGGATTTCCGGCACACCTCCTGGTATCTGGCCACCCACTGACGGGGTGCGGCGCGGAGGCAGGCAAGTTACAAACGCGAAAATCCGACTCCCTTCAAGTTACGATTCGAAAGCAAAACATATCATAAAGCGTTCAAAGCGCCTAAAAAAAGGGACCCAAACCCCCAAAAACGACTTGTAAGCGACTCTTTCCGAAGGGTCGCTTATAGTTTTATCGGACGGCCGCCCGACCAAACCAGCGACACAACAAGCTAAGTAGCAGGAAAATAGCAATCAAAACTCTTCTGGCAAGCGGCCCTAAAGCACAAAAAATATCGGAAAGGCGCATTATTTATACATTTGTAGGCAAACAGCAACGCGCCATGATCTCCCCGACCTTAGAAGAGCTCTTCAATGCACACTTCCGCAGTGCCGCCTACGTGGCCGAGGAGATCGTGCACTCGAAGTCCGCAGCCGAGGATATCGTGCAGGACGTCTTCGTCAAACTGGCCCGCATGGACCTCTCGAAAATCAACTCCCCGACCAAGTACCTCTACCGTTGCGTGCGCAACGCCGCCCTGGACTACGCCTCCACCCACCGCCTGCGCCGCTGGGAGGAGCTCAACGGAAAGGAAGTGATCGCCGACGAGGTGAATTTCGACCTCAGCCGCGACGACGTCGAACGCGCAAACCAACTCCACCGGCTCTATCAGGCCATCGAACGGCTCTCGGAACAGTCGCGCAAGGTCGTCAAGCTGATCTGCCTGAACAACTACTCCTATGCCGATGCCGCCTCCGAACTGGGCGTTTCGCTGGCAACCATCAAGACACACATGTACCGTTCGATCAAGGCTTTGCGGAAGTTCATGGCCTTGTTCATCTTCTGAATGCGATTTTTTGCTGCATTTTTTTCCGAAAAACTGTAAGGAGTTTTCCCCCGAACCGGGTCTGTTAAGTAAAGGCCCGAACGCATGGAAAACACCCCCATCGACCGACTGCTGCACGACTACATCTCCGGACGGATCTCGCCCGAAGGGATGCAGGAACTCGAAGCATGGAGCCGCGAGTCCGAAGAGAACCGCCAGATCCTCGACCTGATCGACGGCAACTCGGACCTCGGGAGCGAACTCTCGCGGATGTACCGCTACGAGAAGGAGCGCGTCTGGCAGGCCATCTGCGAAGAGGACCGTCGCTACATGCGTCGCAAGCGCTTCTTCCGCACCGTGCGTGCGTGTGCCGCCGTTCTGCTGCTCGTCGGGGTGTTCGTCAGCGGCGCCCTGCTCTACGAGGCCCGGGAGCGGCTGGACCCCAACCGCAACCACCTGCCCACCACCGTCGAACCCGGCACGCACCGCGCCGTACTGGAACTCTCCACCGGAGAAGTCGTCGCCCTGACGGACACGCTCCGTACCGAACTCCGCGAACGGAACATGCGCATCGAAATCGACGGCGACCGCATCGCCTACCGCGCCCCCGAAGCCTCCGAAACTCCCGAAACGAGGAAAAACACCGAATCCGTACCGATGGAGGAGGTATTCAATACGGTCCGCGTACCCCAGGGCGGAGAGTACACGCTGACGCTCAGCGACGGAACCCGGGCCTGGGTACTTAGTAAAGACTTAAATATTTGATTATCAAATATTTAAGTCTTTCTTCTTTTAGGATATGTTCCCAAAATGTTCCCGAATATCCCTCACTAAATATGCACAACATGCAGCAAACCTACCGGCAGGGACTCCAGAGCGGCGCTTCGGAGCGCATGAAGAAGCACTATCGCTACATGCTGCTGGCCATCGAACGGGCCCTCAAGGTCGAATAGCCTCCGCCGAACACCCGCCTCAGGCACTCCGGTCTGCCGGTTTGCCAGAGCCACGAAAAAACCCGATACGGAAATCCGTATCGGGTTTTTCGTTATTCCGAACGACGGGAAGGCGTCATCCGCCGCCAGGGAGACCCCAGGTTCAGCATCTCAGATTCAGCGCCTCCCCGTTCAGCCCTCCTGCTGGTTCAGTGCCCCTGGTTCAGTGCCCCTGGTTCAGTCCGGCGCCCTGCCCTATTCGTAGAGTCCGGACTTGAGGCGCTCGACCTCCTCGCGGGTGAGGAAACGCCACGCCCCGCGCTTGAGGTTCTTCTTCGTCAGACCGGCGTAGTAAACGCGGTCGAGTTTCGTGACGGTGTAGCCCAGGAACTCGAAGATGCGGCGCACGATGCGGTTGCGGCCCGAGTGGATCTCGATGCCGATCTCCTGCTTGTTCTCCTTGACGTAGGAGATCTCGTCAGCGAAGATCTCACCGTCCTCGAGCGTGATGCCCTCGGCGATGCGGTCCATGTCGGCACGCGTCAGCGGCTTGTCGAGCGTCACCTGGTAGATCTTCTTCTTCTGATACGACGGATGGGTCAGCTGCTTGGTCAGATCGCCGTCGTTGGTGAAGAGCAGCAACCCGAGGCTGTTCTTGTCGAGGCGTCCCACCGGATAGATCCGCTCGGTGCAGGCCCCCTTGACCAGCTCCATGACGGTTTTGCCGGCGTGCGGGTCATCGAGCGACGTGACGTAGCCCTTGGGCTTGTTCAGCACCAGATAGACCTTCTTCTCTCCGTGTACGGGTTCGTCGTTGAAGCGCACCTCGTCCGTCGGCAGCACCTTCGTGCCCAGTTCGGTCACCACCTTGCCGTTGACCGTCACCACACCGGCCTGGATGAAGTTGTCGGCCTCGCGGCGCGAACAGATGCCCGACTGGGCGATGAAGCGGTTCAGACGCATCTCACCGGTCTGCTTCGCGGGGTCAAACTTCGGATAGGAGACTGCGGGGCGCTCGCCGCCACGGCTGCTGCGGTCGTTACGGTCGTTGCGCTTGTCGCCATAGCGACCCTCCGACGGCTTGCCGGCGAACTTGCCGCCCTTGCGGTCGTTGCGGTCGTTGCGGTCGTTGCGGTCGGAGAATTTGCCGCTGCGCTGCTCGCCGTAGGCCGGTTTGGAGCCGCGGCTGTAGGAGCGCTGCGGACGATCCTCGCGATTGAAGCGGTCCTCGCGGTTGTCGCGCTCGCCGAACGAACGGCGCGGACGGTCATCACGGTTGAAACGATCGTCGCGGTTGAAGCGATCCTCACGGTTGTCGCGCTCGCCGAACGAACGGCGCGGACGGTCGTCGCGGTTGAAGCGGTTATCGTTTTCGCCATAGGAACGATGCGGGCGGTCGCCCTCCGTGCGGGAGTTCGCGTCGAAGCGGGGACGCTCGCCGTACGGGCGGTGCGGACGCTCACCGTCGTCGTGGTGGGGATGTTCGAAACGGGGCCGGTTTTCGGCCGTGAAGTTGGGGTTGTACGAGGCCCGGTGTTCGGGCCGGTACGACCGGGACGGTTGCTCCGAATCGGCAGCGTCACGCTGCAAACGCGGGCGACGCTCGACGCGCTCCGCCGTAGCAATCACGGTGCGCTTGCGCTTGTCGCGTGCGAAGCGCTCGAGCACCGGGGTCGAGTCGTTTTTCGAATCTTTCATGTTCGTATCTTCTATAAGATGAATTTGCGCGGCAAAGGTAATCCATTTT
>NZ_CALUHA010000035.1:0-24726 GCF_944320325.1 Alistipes megaguti | reverse complement strand
GGACTCCTAATTCATACGATGGGTAAGGTTGCCATCGCATTTTTATACCTTATTTTCAACTACTGATTCAAATTATTTGCAAATCCCATAAATTTTGACTATATTTATATCATAATCAAAGATTTAATCACCCCTATAAATTTTAGCTAAAATGAAAAGAAAAACACCAAGAATAGAATGAAAAACAGGAACGGAAATAAAAGAGGGCATGGAATTAGCCTATGTCGCCAAATCCGTAAGTTATGACGATGATTGTGTAATGACGCTCATTGTTGCCCGTAAAAAAGACAATCCTACACCCGTAGAGTTTTGATACATGTTTGCTTTGGATATAGATCCTGCACAACAAGTATCCATGACTTTTCAAAAAAGAGGACAAGGGTTTGCAGGCATGTCTTTTCTGCTAAATCCAGCAATCGAAATCCCAGCAATGGCGTTCCCCAATATCGTTACCTTTACAGAATCTACTGAAACCTTGAATATGTTTCAAGCACATATCGACAGCGATATGATTGTATTCGATTATACGACAAAAGAAGGCAACCCGAGTGTATTCAAATTCCCGTTGGCTGGCTTCAACGAGAAATATTTGGAACAGTTTGTATAAACACAAAAGCATCTGTCTATTTCCGAGAACAGACTTTGCAAGGAAAGGGCAAATACACCCCTTTGCAAAAGTTTGTCTCTATATAACCCACACCACACACAACCTACTATAAATAAGCCACTTATCATTAACCAGCTAGTAATTGCAGACAGCGATTGTTGGACACTTTGTTGGACACCGCACGGATTCCCATCTTTCGAACGACTGTAATCTATTGATTTTCAGTTGAAAGCCGAATTAGCTCAGCGGTAGAGCACTTCACTCGTAATGAAGGGGTCCCGAGTTCAAATCTCGGATTCGGCTCTCAAAAAGAGGTTGCACCTTTCGATGCAACCTCTTTTTTGTATCGCTACAGAAGCGCAAGAGCAAAAAACCTGATACCGACATAGCAGACTCGTTGTTAAACACCGGGATCGCTCTCCAACGACTTGCTCAATGTCGATTATCCCTCATCAGACCATGAACAACGTCCCGAATCCGGTCTTCTGACTATCGTATCTCCCCAACACAACGGGCAAGACGTTTTGTATTTTCCGCCGAATTCGCTACTTTTGCAATAACTCAATGACTGCATGCAGTTTATTATCACCAGACAAATGCAGGAAAATCGATCGAGAGAGAAGAATCGACGAACATATTACCCCGTCTGATTCATTCGTGAATGCAGTGTGGTTGCATTGCTTGTCTATTCTCCAGGTTTCCTTCGGCCTGCTTTGCTAAAAAATAAGCGTTCAGCACCACGCTTTCTGTCTCTTTAAACTCAAACCTTAACCGTCGTACAGGTACTGGGACGACAACCAAAACTGCGTACAACTATGAAAAAGTTGTTCTTTGTTGCGGCCGCTCTGTTTGCGGCAGTCTCTTTTTCGGCTTGTTCCGAGGAAGACGAGTCGAGCGGAAACGTTCCAACCGAAATGCGTTATGTGAAAACGATTACCATGGATCATGACGTTATCAATATTGAATATGACGATCAGCATCGAATCATAAAATTTGGAAATAATGATCTCGTTTATGACGGGAATACCGTCCTCATATCCCAATCCAAACGAATTCAACTGAACAATGCCGGCTATGTGACCGCAACGGAATCTTATGACGGATCCAGTCAGGCATACAGAACTGACGCAACATATGAATATGATGCCGAAGGTCAATTGATCGCAAGCAACTACAACTCCATCGTCGAACTCGGTTATCGCTACCGATGGGAAAACAGGAATCGTTATACCAGCTGGTCTACCGACAGCGAAGACTACGGCTATGTGTACAAAAACACCTACACGACCCTCAAAACGCCGCCCTGCAATCTGGACTTTTCCAACCCTAACAACTGGACAGAGGCATATGGTCTGCCGCTCGGCAAGCAATGCTCCAACCTGATCGAAATAGCCGAAACCTCCTCGAAAAACAGTGACTACATGGAGGGTTATCGATATGCATACGAATTTGACCAGGAGGGTTATATTTCGAAAATCATAGAAACCTGGTACGCTAACGGGAATGAGGATGAGGTAACTACTTATGAAATAAGTTATTATTGACGCACAAACAAGCAAAGACTGGCTTGCCGTAACCTTGTCAGGGTAAAATTTAATCCAATGACAGACTTCGTGAAAGGCAAATAAGATCCTTTTGCGAAGTCTGCCTCTTTTTATCTATCAAACAATCAAGCAATTCACTATTGTTTAACCACAAACAACACAGGCCGCCGTGTTACGCATTACGCCCGGCCCAGCCCCTTCGCAGCAGGCTGATTTACAATTGAATGCCGAATTAGCTCGGCGGTAGAAAACTTCACGGATCCCGAGTTCAAATCTCGGATTCAGCTCTCAAAAAAAAGAGGTCGCATCGAAATGCAACCTCTTTTTTGTGCCGTTATGCAAGCGAAAAAAGGACTCCCGAGCGCAAACGTCATACCTTTTGTGTATCCCGGAGCGTCCCATGAGTTCTGCCAAAATGGATCCACGCCACTCAACACAACCTTGCCGCATCAACACCCCTGCATGATCTCGGTATCGAAAATTCAAGCGACAACCATCAAACCCGATATTTTTTGGGCGAAACCCCAAACATCTTCTGAAACTCCCGGTAATAGTAGGATTTGCTGTTGAAACCGGCCATATACATGATCTCCTGAACCGTATGGCTCGTCGTTTTCAACAGCCGGGCCGTATAATTGAGACGTAGATTACGGATAAATTCACTCGGTGTCTCCCCCGTCAGCGCCTTGATGCGACGGTACAACTGCATTCGGCTTATCGCCAGCGAATCACAGATGAACGTCGGCGACAGATCCTCATTGTCGATATTGGCCTCGACCAAACCCGTAATCGACAACAGAAACTCTTCATCCTGACGGTTCACGACTACCCCGTCCAAAATATCCACCTGCGACAGACTCGAATTGTAGTAATCCTGCAGATCACTCCGGATCCCCAGAATCCGATGAACGACCGACAACAGATATTTCGGCGAAAAAGGCTTGCTCACATAGGCGTCAACTCCATTCTCATTCCCCGAAATAATATCCTCCATCGTATTCTTCGACGAAAGAAAGATGATCGGAATATGCTTCGTCAAAGGATTCGACTTCAACGTCCGAACCAGCGAAAAGCCATCTACCTCCGGCATGATGATGTCCGAAATGACAATCGAGGGACGCTTCATCTTCACGATCTCCAACGCCTGAGAGCCATTCGACGCCACCAATACCCGATAATAGGGCTTCATCGTATCCGACAACAGATCCCGCATGGTCGCCTCGTCATCCACAATCAAAACTATCGGTTTCGAATTGTCGATAAGTTCAGCCTGCGAAAACTGTAAGGCTGCGGACTCTTTCTGCACCGTAGTGGTACCAGTCGGTTCCGCTACCGCACCGGTCGGTTCCGAAACCGAAATATCCGGAGCTGAAGAGGACTCCGAACTCCGCTCCAAAGAATCCGAAGCACCCTCCAATGAATCCTCTCCGGAGGTTTCCGTGAGTTCCAAACGCGGGAAGAACAACTCGAAACTCGTCTGCTCATGCTCGACACTCGTAACCGAAATGTCTCCGCCAAGAGCCGTAACCAGGCTCTTCGTCAACGCCAGCCCGATCCCCGTACGGTTCAACTGACCCTGAGCCGCCCGCGTCTCGATATTCTCCAGAATCTTGAAACGGTCGAAAATCTCGCCGAGCTTCTCCTGCGGAATCCCCGCCCCCGAATTCGTAATGCCGATATTCAACCGATCCTCCACAACTCGCATCGACAACGTGATCCAACCCTCCTCCGGCGTATACTTGAACGCATTGGAGAGCAGATTGAACAGAATCTTCTCCATCGCATTGCGATCCGTCGGCCACATCAACGGATCGGGAACATCCAATGTCAGCGTAATCCGCTTCTGCTCGCCCAGCAATTCGAAATTGTCACATACGTAACCCACCAGTTCCGGCAGGCAAACCGGCTCGATCCGCAACTTGAGGTGATCGGTCTCAACCTTGCGGAACTCCATCAGATCGTTGATCAGGTGAAGCATCCGATCAACACTCATCCGAATGATGTTCAGATACTTCTTCACATAGGCGTCATCACAGTACTCCAGCAGGCGTTCACAGGGCGCGTAGATCAACGACAACGACGTACTGAACTCATGCGTGATGTTCGTGAAAAAACGGAGCTTCGCCTCGTGAACCGTCCGAAGATGGCGGTTCTCAATCCGCTCGAGGACTATCGCCTGATTGAGCCTCAACCGGTTGCGGATGATCTCATAGATGATCCAACCGATGGCGCCACCCAGCAGCACATAAAAGACGATCGCCGTCCAGCTGCCCCACCACGGCCGTCGGACCACAATATCCAGCACATACGGATCCGGATTCCAGACCTTGTCGCCGTTCGTCACTCGAACCTTCAACTGGTAACGGCCCGCCGGCACGTTGGTGAAACTGACCCGGTTGTTGGTTCCGTTGTAGACCCAGTTGCCGGAGAAATTCTCCATCAGATAGCTGTACTCGCACCGTTCGCTGGCAATGTAGTCCAACGCCACCAGATCGAAGGAGAAGAAGCGCTGATTCCAGTCCAGCACCAGTGTCTGACGCCCCTTGCGCATCTGGAGACAATCGTGAAGATTGACCCGATTGCCCGAAATGGCAAATCCGGTGATGTCGATCCGGGGTCGGAAGGTTCGCCGGCTGATCTCGTGCGGCGAAAAGTAGTTCAAGCCCTTGACGCCGCCCATGAAGACATACGACGAATCCGCACTCAAAAGGTAGGCCCCATCCGAAAACTCGTCGCTCTGAAGGCCGTCCGACCGGTAAAAATTGCAGAATTCCCCCGTCGTGACATCCAGCATCGACAACCCCTTGTTGGTCGAAAGCCACAGCTGTTCTCCCGTGGCAACGATCCCGTGAACCGTATTGTTGGGCAGGCCGTCACGGCTCGTATACGACCGGAAACCCCGCTCCAAATGGTCCAGCGACAGGCAATTCAACCCGTAGCTGGTCCCGATCCACAGATTGTGCACAGCGTCAACGGTCAGCGACAGCAGGTCGTTGTTGTTGATACTGGATGCTTCGTCGGGTTCGTACTGCCACGAATCAAACCGGCGGTCAGAGAGCGAAAACCGGCACAATCCGCCGCCCCGCGTCGCCAACCACAGGTAATCTCCCTCCCGGACGATCGAATAGACGATATTGCTGCTGATCGCCCGCGGATCGGTCTTGTCCATCATATATTTGCCGACACGCTGCAGGCGATACTCTCCGTTCGAATAGGAAACCTGTAACTCGACAAGCCCGTATCCACTCGTTCCCAGCCAAATCCTGCCGCCGGCCGGATCGGCATAAATCGCATAGATCGAAGCAAAGGTCTCGGCCGGATCGACCCCTCGCAGCATCTGCATCCGACCGCTCTTCAGATCATAAATCCCCAAGCCCCTGGCATCGGTACCGACCAGAAGCTCCTCGCCGAAACCCTTCGCCAGCGAGAAAATATGGTTGTTCTCCACGGCAATCGGCTGCATCCGACGGAGTTTGGGCGTATCAAAGTGTTCGATACGGATCAGACCGTCGCCCTTCATCCCCACATAGAGCGTCTTACCGTCGAGATAGAAACAACGGACTATTCCTCCCGACAGATTCTCGTCGGGAGCCTGCGACATCGGTCCGATCAAATGAAACTGCTTCGCATCGTAGTAGGTCTTCAATACCCCCATGCCGTCTGTCCCGATCCAGACCATCTCCTGCTCCGTGGCGAGGATCGAAAAGACCGGAACCTTCTGAAAAAAGGTATCCGTACAGACAAAACCATCACCCTGTGGCTGATACGTATCGACGCCTCCATGGGAATAGGGTACAACCAGATTGCCGGATTCGGTATAGACCGGCGTCCCGACCATTCCGCGGTCCGTCCCGCTCGGAGACTCCAGCGGAATCTCCCGGACACGGGGCATCGCCCCGTCCCGGGTGAAAAGCTCGAAGAGCCGCCCTTCGTTCGTCGTCACGAAGACCGAACACTCCGTCGCCCGGCGAATATCCCGGGCTGTCGCCCCCTCCAAATCAACCGGTTGAGCCTCGCTGATCGAAATCCGTCCCTCCTTCACGCGGTACGGAGCGCAGAAGAGCCCGTGCGTAGTCAGAATCCACAACTGAGAATCCCGCCCCGCACAGATCCGCCGGATATCGAACGTATTGAGCCGCGGTATGACAATCGGATAGAATTCATCCTCCTCCTCGGAAAAACCCGCCAAACCCCACTCATAGACCGAGCAGACCAGTACCCCCGATGCCGTGGTAATCGAATAGGCATTCTCGATCGAGGGGACCAAACTCTCATAACCCAGGTAATAGCGCCGGATCCGGTTCCGGTCGAGATCCATCCGGTTGATGCCGTGGTCGGTCGCCACCCACAGAATTCCGTCACGCTGTTCGAGAATGTCCCGGACCCGATTGCTCGAAAGACTGTTCGGATCGCCCGGATCGTTGTTGTAGCAGACCATGTTGGTCCCGTCGTAGCGATTCAGCCCGTCCCAGGTGCCGAACCACATGTAGTTCCGCGAATCCCGGAAAATAACGTTGACCGAACTGTTCGAGAGACCTTCATCGTTTGTTATCCGGTCATATAATATCCTGGCAGCCAGGCTACTCTGTGCAACCAGAGACAACAAAACAACGAAGAGATATTTCATATCCGTTGGACTTTACACAACAAATGTATACAAAAACCCCTTGTTCCGCAACAGATACCGAACCCCGGATCCGAATCTATCGCCGACTGCACTCCCGATCAATGTTGCGGGCAATAACATAGGCCAGAAGCTGCAAAATGCCGATTATCAGCAGCGCATAGCGCAGTGCAAAGGTCTCCGATACGAAATTCGCCAGAATCAGAAACAGTCCGCAGCCGAACAAACGGCCGATATAGAGTCCGAACTCATGCGACAGGATATAGGTGAACTCGCTGCGCTGTTCCGATTTCGAGACGATGTCGATGACCCGGAACTGAATCGGGAAATAGGCAATGTCGATCAACGGCCGGCTCAATACCAGGCACAACATGAAGATGACCACTCCGACCGACGAATAGAACCAGGCGTTGAAGAATCCCCCCAGAGCAAACAGAACGAGACCGACGGCCAGAATCGGCAACCGATCCTTGGGCAGCGATACCCGGCCCAGGATATAGAGCAGAATGGCCGACAAGATCGCCCCCACGGACTGAACCGTTCCCAGCGTGGCTTCGTTCCCCACGAGCGTCATGATCAGCATCGCCGGAGCCGTCACGATGTAGCCCTGGGCGATCCCCTTCAGGGCCGCAAGTCCGAGAAGCTTGTTCCACAGCCGCTCGAAGCGAAAAAAGAGGAAGGGTTTGTTCTCCGGATTCTGGAACTTGCCCCTGAAGATGACGAACGAGGCCAGAATGGTAATCAGAAAGACGGCGATCGTAATGATCCGATAGGCCATGTTGACCTCTCCGCCGAACCATCCGTTGTGCTCGGTGGCACCGATGAAGGCACCGATCAGGTAGGGAACCCCGACACCCGTAATCGTATAGAAAAAGGTTTCAAGCCCGTAATAGTAGTTCCGGTTGTCGTCGTTGGTCGAATCCAGGGCCAGGAAATCCCGATTCGACCAGAAAAAACCGTACGACAGACCCATCACCAGACCCGCTACCACGACTCCCGTCGTATCGAGATCCGAAAGCGTCATCATGATGCTCATCGAGATCCCGCTCAGAAGCATGCCGAACGAATAGAGCGTCGCAATCCGGAAACGGCGCAACAAAAATCCATTGATCAGGAACGTGATCGGAATACCCGTATAGCTGGCCAGCTGAAAGCAGACAACCAGCGTCGAGTCGGAACTGTTGCGCATGATGTAGGCGCCGATGAACATCTCGACGACCGGCAGAACCAACGAATAGAGCAGATTCGTGATCAGCAGGACCCGCATCCCGTGAGGGTAGGTCTGGAAGTGGCGGAATTCGGAGGTCAGTTTCGAGACAAGCCCCTTCCGGGGATTGGAAGGGAGGACCCCTTGTTGCGAAGGTTTCATAGGTTCATTCAGGTTTTGATTATGACAAATTTATACCCTTTTATCCGACGGAAGGTATCTTATTTGCACGGAAAGGTACCCTTTTTCATCTTCGCCCCAGCCTCAAAACAAGACATTGGCCCACAACGCATTAAGCAAAAACAGGGATCAACGGGGTTTAACGGCCGGAAACGGACCGTGCGTCAAAATGCAAAATGAGCGTACCTTTTCGAAAAGCGTGAGTAACTTCCGCCGTTTCGCTTTTCGTAATTTTGTTTTGGTCAAAAAGCCCCTTACAACCGGGCCCGAAGACCGCAAAACAAACCGTAGAAACCTAAAACAAGCCTATGAGAAACCTTGCCTCCCGATTCCCGGAGAATCCGATTCTCCGACCCGGAGATCTGGCCCCGAGCAGCCCGGATCTGACCATCGAATGCCTGCTCAACCCCGGCGTTTTCGAATACGACGGCCGCGTCTGGATGTTGCTGCGCGTCGCTGAACGTCCCCGGCAAAAGGAGGGGATCATCTCCTTCCCGATCAACGACCCCGAACGGGGAATCTCCATCATGGAGATTCCGACCGACTCTCCCGACCTCGATACCTTCGATCCTCGGGTCATTAATTATAAAGGTAACGACTACCTCACGACCCTCTCCTATCTGCGCCTCGTCTGCAGCGACGACGGCGTCCACTTCCGGGAGCCCGAGGGCTTCACCCCCATCTTCGGGCAGGGCCCCTACGAAACCTACGGCATCGAGGACTGCCGTGTGACAAAAATCGACGACACCTTCTATCTGACCTACACCGCCGTATCGGCAAACGGCGTCGCCGTGGGCATGATGTCGACGAAAAACTGGCACCAAATCAAACGGCATGGATTAATTTTGCCCCCTCACAACAAGGATTGCGCCCTGTTCGGACGCCCCGTCAACGGCAAATACTACATGTTCCATCGTCCCTCAAGCCCCCAGATCGGCGGTAACTACATCTGGATTGCCTCCTCGCCCGACCTCATCCATTGGGGCGAGCACCGCTGTATTGCCCGCTCCCGCAAGGGCATGTGGGACAGCGTCCGTGTCGGAGCCGGAGCCGCTCCGATCGAAACCCCCGCCGGATGGCTGATGATCTACCACGGCGCCGACGAACGGAACCGGTACTGTCTCGGAGCCATGCTCCTCGACCGGGAGGACCCCGGACGGGTCCTGGCCCGCTCCACGGAACCCGTCATGGAGCCCGACATGCCCTACGAACAGACCGGATTCTTCGGAAACGTCGTCTTTACCAACGGACAGATCGTACGCGGCGACGAAATCACCATCTACTACGGCGCCTCCGACGAGGTCATCTGCGGAGCCAGACTCTCCGTAGCCCGAATCCTCGAACAACTCGGATTCCCGCTCTGAAAGCGCTCTCCCCAAAACGTTCAAACAACTCAAACAACCTAATATCAACCCTAAAACCAACTGAAACGATGAAAGGAAAATTTTCCGCTTTTCGGTTTGTCCTGTTCGGAGCTGTCTCTTCCCTGTTGTTCTCCTGTGACAAAGAGGCTCCGGCAGAGTATTATCCGCCCGTGCTGACGGTCGGGTTCGAGGACACGAGCGACTACACGATGTCCAACGACGAAGCCAATCCCGAAGGTGGCGCCGACTCAACCTATGTCCGGATCTTCAAGATCATCAGCGACAACCGCAACGAAGCCGTCGGCGTCGATGTCTATTTCGACCTGCTCTCTCCCGAAACGGAGAAAACCGACACCACGGCCATCAACGACTTCATCCGACTGATGAACCCTATCCTGCTGAAGGACACCGCGCTGCCCGACGGAACCCATCAGAACAGATGGAACGGAAGCCGGGCGCTGATCGACAAGGGAACCCAGCAGACCGCCGTCATGATCCGAACCATCGACAAGGTGATCTCCCAGGAGAAAGAGACCTCCTTCATCCTCTCCATCCTCCCGGACCGCAACGTCCCGACGCGCTACACGGTGGACCCCGACCACAGCCGGAAAAAGATCACGGTGCGCAACAACAAATAACCCACTCTTAGCCTGAAACACTACCATGAGAACGATCATAAGACTATTCCTTTCCGCTTGTCTCTCCCTGGTTGCTGCGGCCCTCTTCGCCCAGCAGGGCAATCAGGTCATTACGGGAACCATCGTGGATGAAAAGGGTGCTCCCGTACTCGGCGCCACGATCATCGCAGACGGAACTACCGCCGGCACCACCAGCGACGCCCAAGGAAAATTCTCCCTCTCGCTGCCCAAAAAGGCAAAAGCCATCACCGTGTCGTATATCGGCATGATCACCAACAACATTCCGATCACCACCGCCACCGACTACAAAATCACCATGCGCGAAGATGCCCAAAGCCTCGATGACGTCATCGTCGTCGGTTACGGCTTCCAGCGCAAAAGCGACCTGACGGGTGCCGTCGCATCGGTCAAGGCAAAGGATATCACCGGACGGATGGTTTCGATCGAACAGGGCCTCCAGGGCCGTATCGCCGGCGTACAGATCACACAGTCGGAGGCCTCGCCCGACGGCGGCCTGAGTATGGTCATCCGCGGTTCGAACTCCGTGATCGGCGGCACCGAACCCCTCTACGTCATCGACGGCATGCCCATCTCCGGCGGAAACTCGATGGTCAAAGGCCCGACCGACACCTTCGGCCCCACGGGTGACCTGCAGACCATGACCCAGCCGGCCAACATGCTCAGCTTCCTCAACCCCTCGGACATCGAATCGATCGAGGTGCTCAAGGATGCCTCGTCGACGGCCATCTACGGTTCCCGCGCCGCAAACGGCGTGGTGCTGATCACCACCAAACGCGGATCGAAAGGATCCACCCGCGTAACGTTCGATGCCTCGATCGAAGTCTCGAACGTCTCCCGGACCTGGGACCTGCTCGACGCCGCCGAGTATGCCGAACAGAAGCAGACGCAACACCTCATCAGCCGCATCCTCGGCGAAAACATGACCTATGAGGAGGCCTTGCGCGACATGCCCTACTCGGGTCGCTACAGCGGCGAACTCAACATGAACTGGACCCCCTCGGACAATGCCGGAGGCGATGGCGCATACAGCCCTACGCCCGAGGACTTCCGAAGCGGAAGAGTCGCCTCGACCGACTGGCAGGACGCCGTGCTCAGAACCGGAATCAGCCAGAAATACTCGCTCTCCATCTCCGGAGGAAACGACCGCGTGAACTACTACGTCGGAGCCGGCATGGACGATATCCAGGGTGTCATCGTAGGATCCGAGTTCAAGCGATACACGATCAACTCCACCCTCGACGCCAAGATCTGGAACTGGCTCAGCGTCACGAACTCCTTCAACGCCGCCTACACGAAGAGCAACCGCTCGCAGACCGGAAACATCCAGTCCGGCGACTCGCGCGGCGTCATGATGGCCGCCGTCATCTACGATCCGACCCAGCTGATCTCCGGAAACCGCTACGAAATCGAGAACGGACTGCTCATCAACAGCGACGACCCCTACACCGCCGCAACTTCCTGCATGGATATCAACACGGTATATACGGCCATGGACAACGTCGCCCTGAACTTCAACCTGGCCAAGGGGCTGAAGGCCAAGATCACCGGAGGTGTCCGCTACTCGCAGAACGTCCGCGACATCTACAACCCGAGAACCTCCAACCGCTACTGGGATGCCGCCGGACAGGGATATGCCCTCTACGGCAACAACACCGACATGTACGTCATCAACGAAAACCTGCTCCTCTACACCAACAGCTTCGGCCGTCACACGATCGACGCCACGGCTGGTTTCACCCAGGAGGCCAGCTGGGGTGACGCACACACCGCTTCGGGCAAGGGTTTCCTGAACGACTACAACCAGTATCACGTACTCGGATCGGCCACCACGTTCTACAACCCCACCTCGGACTACTACAAGACGGGAACGCTCTCCTGGCTCGGACGTATCAACTACAACTACGACGACCGTTATCTGGCCACGGTTTCGTTCCGTGCCGACGGATCCTCGAAGTTCGGAAAAAACAACAAATGGGGCTATTTCCCCTCGGCCGCATTCGCATGGCGTGTCAATCAGGAGCAGTTCATGCAGAACGTGAAGGTCATCTCCAACCTCAAGCTCCGCGCTTCGGTCGGCCAGACCGGTAACCAGGGCATCTCTCCCTATCAGTCGCTCTCGGCCCTCACCCCCGGAACCTATCCCGTCAACGGCAAGCTGGAGAACACCTACCAGCTCGGATGGACCATGCCGAACCCCGACCTGAAGTGGGAAACAACCACGCAATACGACCTGGGACTCGACCTCGGCTTGTTCAACAACCGGCTGACCTTCACGGCCGACTTCTATCTGAAGGACACCGACGACCTGCTGCAGAATATCACGCTGGCCTCCAACACCGGATACTCCTCCGTACTCATGAACGCCGGATCGCTCCGCAACAAGGGTGTCGAACTCTCGCTCACGGGCGTGATCTGCAACCGCGAATTCTACTGGTCGATGACCGGAAACTGGTCCACCAACCGGATCAAGGTCCTCTCGCTCGGCGGCATGGAGAGCTATCCGGGCCACTACGTCTGGGGCTGGGCAAACTACCCGTTCCCGATCACCGTCGGACACCCGCTGGGCGAAATCTGGGGTTACAAGATCACCAACGTCATGAAGACCTGGGAGCAGCGCAAGAATGCCGCCAAGGACAACCCCAACATGATCTGGGCCGACGACCCCGTCACCGGAGAGAGCACCTATGTCGGACAGTTGGGCGAGTACGACTTCGAGAAGGACGAGAACGGTTACATGAAGAAGACCGTCCTCGGAAACACCAACCCCAAGTTCATCTTCGG
This sequence comes from Alistipes megaguti, assembly GCF_944320325.1. Lineage (NCBI taxonomy): Bacteria > Pseudomonadati > Bacteroidota > Bacteroidia > Bacteroidales > Rikenellaceae > Alistipes > Alistipes megaguti. The sequence goes on along the minus strand of NZ_CALUHA010000035.1, from coordinate 11,760 downwards.
TCTGAACTCCACGATGACCTACAAGAACTTCGAACTCTCGTTCTCGCTGGCCGGCGCAATCGGCCAGGACATCCTCAACCTGCAGATGATGCCCGGATTCGAATACACCTACCGCGTGCATGACTACGCCGACGAACGTTGGATCCCCGAAGTCGTCGACCGCAACGGCCGCGTCGTATTCAAGGACAACGGAAAGAACGGCAATATCCTCGAATCGGTCAGCGGAGGCGCCAACTACGGCGAAAACACCTACAGCCAACAGGTCGAGGACGGATCCTGGATCAAGATGAAGAACATCACGCTGGCATACACCTACCGATTCAAGAAGCCCAACTTCTTCATCTCCTCGATCCGACCCTACATCTCGCTGAACAACGTCTTCTGCATCGACAACTACTCGGGCCTCGACCCCGAAGCCAGCGTCTTCGGCCAGGATCCCACCCGCCGCGGCGTCGCCTTCAGCGAATACCCCATGTCGTTCACCGCTTCGTTCGGCGTCAACCTCGTTTTCTAAGTCCCCCTCCTAATTCTTCAGACAACCATGAAAACTTTTCAGAAAACCATACTGCGAATGACAATGGTCCCCGCCATCTTCATGACGGCGTGCGTCTCGCTGGACGAGGAGCCTCTGACATTCATCACCCCCGAACAGTTCTACCAGTCCGAAGCGGATGCCAATGCCAGCTGCCTGGGCCTCTATTCGGAACTCTACCATTCGCGCGAAATCTGGGTCCACACCACTCGCGGTGTCGAGGCCAACAACCACGACGGACGTATGCGCGACGCCAACCTGGTCGAACCGCTGGCCACCTCCGACGACATGTCGACCCTCTGGCAGAGCTACTACCACCTCGTACGCATGTGCAACTCGACCATCGACGGAATCTCGGCCTCCAGCCTGCGCGACGACATCAAGGCCAAATACATCGGCGAAGCCAAGGCGCTGAGAGCTTCGGCCTACCTGCGTCTGGCCAAAAACTGGGGCGATGTCCCGATGAGACTCACCTCGCAGGTCGAGGACAGCTACTGGGAACTCTCGCCCATGAAGGATGTCTACAACCAGGTCTTCGCCGATCTGAACGATGCCCTCTATACGGTCTGGGGCGTGGGTGAGAAGAAGGCCGAACGCGTCGATCAGGCCGCCGTACGCTTCATGATCGCCGATGCCGCCATCACCATCGCTCAATCGGCCCGCAGCTATCGTTCCGGAGATCCCGACGCCGCAGCCCTGAAACCCTACGACGACGCCTTCGGCGACCGGATCGACGAGCTCTTCGAACTGGCTCACAAACATCTGGACACCCTGATCAACCAACAGTCCTATTACAAGCTGACCGATACGAAAACCAGCCGCTGGATCGACATGTTCGGCCGAACGGCCGACGGAACCGACAATACGGCCAACTCAACCGAAATCGTCCTCCGCACGGCAACGATCCCCGTGACCTATACCGGCGGAACGAGCAGCGTACCCTCGGTCTCCAACTACCTCCCCTCGAGCGACGGCGGCACCGCGATCCGTCCGACCTACGAATATGTCGCTTCGTTCGACAAGGATGATATCCGCCGCAACGAAGGCTTCATCTGGTACTACATCGAAGAGCAGACACTCGAAACTGAAACGATCTACCACCTGCCCTATCGCCAGTTCGGAAATGAGCCCTACGTCGAGCTCGGATACAGCTTCGCACAGCCCACGCCCGGTTACGCCGACTATCCGAACATCGATCTCGGCGAGCGCTGGGACGACCGCAAGCAGGAGTATACCGCCAGCGACGGTCACAAGACGATCATCTTCTTCGACCCCGGATTCCGCACCCCCTATTGCGGCAAATTCTATGACAAGTCGTGTACGTCGGGAGCTCCGGCCATCTCGGTGCCCGTCTACCGCATGGCCGAGGCCTACCTCATGTTCGCCGAGGCCGAGGCTGCCCTGCACGGCGTGACGGATCTGGCCGTCGACCACCTGAACGCCATCCACTCCCGGGCCTTCAAGAATCCCGAGGCCCACACCTTCACGAAAGCCGACTTCGCCGATCTGAACGATTTCAACCGGGCCCTGCTCGACGAATACATCTGGGAATTCGCCCTCGAGAACAAGAGTTTCTTCGCCTGCATCCGCATGGGCAAGCTCCAGGAGCGAATCGCCAAGGTGGTCAGCACGTATGCTCCCAAGTTCGAAGCCTATGACGGTCCGGTTCTGGGCGTCGAGGCCGGAATCGACGATCAGGACCAGTACCAGTATGCCCTGCGCCAGCGCAAGACCCGCGGCACGGACCAGTACTGGCTGCTGTATCCCTATCCGGGCGAGGGAGAGCTCAACGACGCGCTCGACGGCCATACCCGCATGAACTACTAACAATCCAACAACAAACCGGGAGGAGAACCCTCCTCCCGGTTTTTTTAACCACGCAACGACTGCAACAGACAACCGTTTTCCTCGCATGAAAAAACTCATTATCGCCGTGGTCGCGACCGCGATGTGCGCCCCGCTCTGCGCCCAGAAAAAGATCGACCGGGTACGCTTCATGCCCGACATGCCCTCGCCGTACGTACTGCGGGACTGGCGGCAGGTTGCCAAAGACTATGACGATTTCGTCTTCTCCTTCCAGACCGAAGGTGAGCACTTCCCCATCAACCGATGGGACGACAGCCGGCAGAATTTCAAGGGCCGGAGCTTTTCGATGGTCTCCTACATCGGAGCCCCGGGCGGCGACGAAGGAATCAACAACATGGCCGCCGTTGTGAGCGCTTCGCTCGTGGGTATCGACAAGAGCCGGCAGAACGGACACAACTTTGTCGAAATGTGCCAGAAATGGTTCAGCTCCGACAACGGAACCAACCTCTACTGCAACAACCCCTCGTCGGACAGAAGCTGGGAGCGGATCATGGACTGGTACGCCTCGCTTCCCAACATGCTGGCCTTCCAGCTCAACGATCTCTACCCGGGGGTCGGTGAACTCTCCTCGCAGGTGATCGAAATCGCCGACTTCTACGTCGGAATCGCCGACAAACTCGAACGTGACGACCGGTCCGGCGCAAAGAACCCCAACATGCAGCGGGATCTCGGGGCGGCCGTCGCCTGGATCGAATACATGGCCTGGACCATCACCGGCGAACGAAAATACCTCCAGGCCGCGGACAAAGGCATCGAATATCTGCTCAGAAGCGAGGTCAGCCCCCTGTACGAGATGCTGCTTCCCTACGGCGCCTACGTCGCCGCACGGATGAATGCCGAACTCGGCCGCACGTACGACGTCACCCGTCTGCTGAACTGGTGTTTCGACGGCTCACCCCTTCCGCGCCACGGCTGGGGCGTCATCGCCGACCGCTGGAACGGATACGACATGCACGGTCTGCAGGGCAGCATCACCGACGGCGACGGATACGCCTTCGCCATGAACACGTTCCAGATGGCAGGAGCTCTCACCCCGCTGGTCCGCTACGACAAGGGGTTCGCCCACGACATCGGCAAATGGATGCTCAACGTGGCCAACAACTCCCGCATGTTCTACGCCAACGCCTACGGTCCTGATAACCAGTCCAATCCAAAATGGACCGCGACCTACGACCCCCGGTCGGTCATCGCCTACGAGGGGGTACGCAAATTCAAGCGCGGTTGGGACACGGCCCTCGCCGATGTCCGGACTCCCCGCGGAAAGCGTCTCGCGGGTGATTGGCGCGACACCCGCTACAAGGCCGAAAGCCCCGTCCGGACCGAGACCTTCGTCGAAACCCGGCACCGCGGCCAAAACGCCCTCGAACACGTCTGGGAGCTGAATCTGCCGGAACAGGTGCCCGATCGCTGGCTTGTGGTCGCCGCCGAGGCCCTCGGCGGAAACAACGGAAACGACTTTTGCTTCTCGATCGCCGAGAAACCCGACGGACCGTTCAAGCCCCTGCTGACCGTCAAGAAGGTCCCCGAAACCGACCGCCCGATCTATGCCCCCGTGCCCCGCGGATGGAAACACCTCTTCGTCAAGGCGGAAAGCACGGCTCCCGGCTCGACACGCCAGGCCGACACGCTCCGTGTCGATGCCCTGGGCGTCACCTACAAGAGTGACGTATCTCCCTATGCGACCGGAGACTTCGTCGTCTCGTTCGTGGCGCTGATCGACAACTACACGGTCCCCATCGTCTGCTACCGTCCGGAGGAGGCTGCTACGGATCTCGGACTCTACGGCAGTTCGCACGTCGGGATCCTCGGCGGACTGATCGAACCCACCGATGTCGAGGGGATCCTGCGGCTGGACCTCCTGCGCACGGATTACTACCACGCCGAAGCATTCCCGAGCTACCTCTACTACAACCCCTGCGACCGGGATTGCGCGGTGAGTGTCGAGGTCGGCGACCGGCGAACCGACATCTACGACACGGTATCGTCCCGCTTCGTGGCCGAAGGCGTCTCCGGCACCGCGAAGGTGACAATCCCCGCCAAAGGCGCCGCCGTACTGGTTCTGACCCCCTCCGGCGGAGTTCGCCAACGCGAGGGCGGACGGCTGCTCGTCGACGGAAAGATCGTGGACTTCGGATCCATCTGACGCCTCGGCAAACCCGCTTCCTGACAAACCGAACAATACCCGATGAACTTATAAAACAACGAACATGAACAAACTCAAATTCTTCGGAATATTCGCATTGCTGCAATTCGCCGCCCACGCCGAAACCTTCGCCAACGGCATCGACATCCAGGGTGCCGGCGACGCCCGGGAGGGCTACTGGGTGGACATCCGTTACGACGGAGAGGTCGTATCCACGTCGCGCAACGGCGAACTGGCCCTGCGTTTCGACAACGAGGACTACTCCCTGAGCGAGATCTTCAACCAGTGGAAAGCCACCGAAATCTCCCGCGAAGAGAACCGCATCACGCTCAGCGGTCGGCTGAGCCTCAAAACAATGACCACGGACGTCGACGTGCGCGTCATCTATGAACGGATCAACGACCATGTCGTCGAAAAACGGATCGAACTCCACCAAACCAACATTCCGCTGCTCTACTACCAGCTGACAACGGCACTGAACGCCCCCGAAAAGCCTTCGTCGTTCTGGTGCTTCGACGATGCCGACTTCCAGGGCGGCATCGCCCACGGAACCTATCCCGCCGCCGGATACATGGTCGACGGAAAGTGGGCCGTCGGTCTGCTCACCGATGCCGGCCACCGGAACCTCTGGACACAGAACGTCCGCCGGCGTCCATCCGACGGGCAGATCGGATTCCGGGCCATCAACGAGATCTGCGACGCGGAACTCTACCGGGTGGCAACCCCCGGCGAACGCCAAACGGGAGACTTCAGCGTCAAACTGACGCTGGGTGAGGTCTCCGACTTCAACCATCCGACCGGCCGCGCCCGCTACGACGTTCCGGCCCTGAACCTCTGGCGCTCCTACAACAACAAGTCCGAGGCGCACTCCGAAAACAACGGCATCTACACCCTCGAAGGCACCGCCCAGAGCGACGGCATCGCCGGATTCCGGCTGCCGTATCTGCTCCCCGACGGTTACTACACCCTCCGCTTCAAGCACCGTTCCGACCGGAAAATCGCCCTGCGCATGTGGAAGGGCGACAGCGTGTCGCCCTACGACGTACAGGGACTGCATTACCAGACCGACATTCCCTCATCATCCGAGGAGTGGGTCGAGCAGGAGGAGACCGTCTTCATCAGCAACACCGAAGGGGATCCGACCTGTCTGCTGATGGGTGTCTCGGGCATCCGCGAGGGAGAAGCCTACACCCTGCAGATCAAGGATCTCGAGGTCACGCGCCTGCTGCCCGAAAATCGGCCCTATCACCGGCTGGAACAGGGTGAGACCGTCGTGAAGCGGACCTTCATCTTCGTCAACGAAGCCCGCCCCACGCTGCACGACCTGCGTCTCAGCGCCCAGCTCCGGCTGGCCGAAGGTCTCGGCTTCGAAGGCAGTGACCCCGAAAAGTGCATCTATGCCTGCAACCAGATGCTGATCTGGATCGTCAGCCGCAACAACTTCAAACCACTCAGCGTACCGAGCATCAACTACGCCCCCGACATGTACAACAGAGACAGTTTCTGGTGTGTACTGGGCGGTTACGACCAGGAGCTCTGCGAAGAGACCTTCCGCATGTGGGGCGCCACGCAGAACGAAAACGGCACCATCGGCACCATCATCACCCCCTGCATGGGCAGCCAGGAGACCAAGGACAACGAGGCTACCATGGAATTCCTCTGGCTGGCACTGTTCAACCACCGTACCTACGGAACACCTCTCGACCGGGAGAAGATCCAAAAGGCCTTCGACTACATCATCCGCACGCACGACCCCGACGGCGACGGCCGCTGCACGGCCTGCTTCGTCCTCGGACAAAACGATGTGGTCAACTATCCGGACGGCACGCAGAATCTGGCCGTCAACCAGGGCATGTTCGCCGTCACGCTGCGCGTCGCCCGCGAACTGGGCATGCCGGTCGACAAACGTTACATCGCCCGCGCCGAGGCGCTCTACCGCGACTTCTACGACCCCGAGCGCGGCTATCTGATCGACAACCGGGATTTCCCCTATGTCATCTCCTTCAACTCGCTGCTCCCGGAGTTCGTCTCGCTGTGGCTCTTCGACCACCCGATCCTCACGTCCGAGGCCGTCTGCAAAACCCTCGACCGCTTCCCCGTGATCAAGGGCTGCTCGCCGATCATCTGCCACGTCGACAACATCTACTTCACCCGCGAGGACAAGCCCTTCAATCCCGACATGTACTGGGACAACGGAATCTACTACAACGGCGGCTCCTGGATCCGCGAGGAGGTCTGCGCCTACGTGGCCGGACTGAAGCACGGCTGGAAACCCGCCCTGAACCGCATCTCGGAACGCCTCGAAGCCGAGATTACCCGCAATCCCGACCAGCCCTTCAGCCACGAGTATCTCCCGCTGGACGATTCGCGCGAAGGCTGCTGGATCCCCAGCACCCGGGTTCATGCCTGGAACACCTTCGTGCTGCGGGCCCTCGAGGTCGCCGGACTCCGCCCGTACCAGGCCACAATCGGCCGATAACCGCTGTCTCCCCGTAAATACTTCGCCATGACTCAAGCCAAATACCTGCTTCTGACCGGTTCGGTGCTGCTGGCTGCCTGTGCGGCGCAGCCCGATCCCCGGCCCGAAAAACAGATCGACATCCCCCGCATCGAACAGATGCCCGATGCCCCGCAAAACTACCTGTTGCCCGACTGGGCCGCCATGACCCGGGATCTGGATGCCTACGTCTTCGATTTCAACGCCACGGGCGATTTCAGGCCTTTCATCTGGATCGACGACAGCCGGCTGAATCTTCCCATCGAAAGTTTCGGACTCTACACGGCCGTCGGCGACCGGCGACAGGGCCCCGCAAAGAACAACGGCGAACACCACGAGGCCATCTGCGTGCTGGGAGCCCTCAACGGTGCCACGCTCGCCGGCATCGACAAAAGCAACCAGAACGGATACGACTTCGTCCGCATGGCCCAGAACTACTTCAACTCGGCCACGAACTGGAACATCGTCCTGAACAACACGGGACCCGTCGCCGGTGCGCTGGGCGGAGGATACACCCGCGACTTCTGGTATGACGTCTTCCCGAACATGCTCTTCTACTCCATCGGCGCCCGCTATCCGGAGGTCGAGGGTGTCGATCCGATCATGCGCTCCATCGCCGAACAGTTCTGTCGCGCCGACTCGGTCATCCTGGCCACAAAGGGCGATTTCCACATGCGGGAGTTCGACTTCGGGAACATGCGCGTCGGCAATACGGAGCAGATGGTCCAGCCCGATGCGGCCGCCGGCTTCGCATACGTGCTCTACGGCGCCTACAAGAAATACGGCGATGAACGCTATCTGCAGGCGGCACGTTCAGCCATGGAGTCGCTGAACGCCGAAACCGAAAGCCCGTTCTACGAGGTGATCATGCCCTTTGCGGTCTACATGGCCGCCCGGATGAACGCCGAACAGGGCACAACGTACGACGTGACCAAATTCATGAACTGGACCTTCGACGGCGACTCCAAGAGCCGCCCGGGTTGGGGTGTGCTGACCGGGGAATTCGACGGTTACGAGGTGAATGGCCTCTGCGGAAGCACCAGCGAAAACTACGGTTTCGCCATGAATACCTTCGACCTGGCCTGGGCCCTCGTCCCGGCCGTCCGATACGACCAGGCCTACGCCCGCGCCATCGGCAAATGGATGGTCAACGCCGCAGCCAACAGCCGCTTCTACTATCCGCAATATGTCGCTCCAGAACACCAGGCGCTCGATCGTGACCGGGCCCTCGAAATCTCGAAGGGGCTGATCGCCTACGAAGGATTCCGCAGTCAGGACAAGTACGGCGAAAAACGGCTCGAAGGGGTTCGGGGCGTCGCCATCGGCGATGGGCCCGGATGGGTTGCCGGGAATCCGCCCGAAAGCATGCTGAGCCTCTACGGCTCGATGCACGTCGGCATCTTCGGAGCCATCATCGCCCCGACAAACGTCGAGAAGATCCTCCGGCTGGACTGCACGGCGGCCGACCTGCTGCCCGGACCGTGCTATCCGACCTACCTCTACTACAACCCCTGTCAAGAGGAGGCCCGGGTGGCCGTGACGGTCGACAAGGCGCTGCCCGGAGACAGATTCGACCTCTACGACATCGTCTCACGCCGGATCCTCGCCAAGCAGGCCGCTTCGGGTGACACCATCACGCTGCCGGCCGACTCCGCTGCGGTTATCGTCATCCTGCCGGCCGGTTGCGAGATCGTCCACCGCAACGGCAGAACCCTCGCCAACGGCATCGTCATCGACTACAAAGGGTGAAAACATCCACTCGGGACGGATCAACATCCCGAACAGCAAAATCAGAGAAAGCCCGAACCGGAATCCGGTTCGGGCTTTCCATCTTCGGGCCTGGACCACACCGCTCCGCTCCCGGCCGAAAAACAGCATATCCCCAATGCGGCCCGTCCGGACAATTCCCTGAAATATTTTGAAATCTCTTCCTATTTGACTACTTTTGCCCTCACAATTGCGGTCCTAAAAATCATACTCGATGTTGCGCAGATTTGCAGCGGTAATCCTTTCGGCCATCCTCCTCGCTCCGGGATGGCTCGGCGCTACGGGCTTCACGCTCTTCGCCGGACTCGTACCCCTGCTCTGGATCAGCGATTCGCTGAGCGCATCCCGTCGCGACTGGTGGCGGATGTTGGGGTGGGCCACGCTGGCATTCGTGCTGTGGAACGCACTGACCATCTGGTGGATCTGGTATGCAACGCCCGTCGGGCCCGTGGCCGCTACCGTCGCCTCGACGTTCCTCAATCTGATCGCTTTCATGCTCTTCCACACCGTCTCGAAGCGTGCCCACAAGGCCCTGGCCTACGTCACGCTCGTCACGGCCTGGATCACGACCGAATACTGGTACACCGTCGGCGACTTCTCGTGGCCCTGGCTCATCCTCGGAAACGGCTTTTCGCACGCGGTCTGGATGGTGCAATGGTACGAATACACCGGCGTCTTCGGCGGTTCGCTCTGGGTGCTGGTGGTCAACATCCTCCTCTTCGAAGCCTGGAAGGAGCGCCGCAATCCGCGCAAATGGGGCGCCGCGGCTGCAGCCCTGATCCTGCCGATGGGAGTGTCGCTGGCGGTCAGCGCCGGATGGAAGCAACCCGACGAGGGAACGGTCCGCGTCAGCATCATCCAGCCCAATGTCGACTGTTACGACAAGTTCCACGGCGACGCCGAACGGCAGGAACAGAATATTCTCGATCTGCTCGGACAGGTGCCCGACGACGCTCAGTTCATCCTGCTGCCCGAAACCGCCGTCCCGGGATATTACGTCGAACCCGCACTGAGCGACTTCCCCTGGAGCAGCGACGAGGCCGGGGTCTTCTGGCTGCAACTCACCGATTCGCTGCGCCGCAACCATCCCGACGCCCTGCTCGTCACCGGTGCCAACACCATCCGCCGCTACGCCCCCGGCGCACAGACCGAAACCGCCCGCCGCGACCGCTTCTCGAACGGGTACTACGATGTCTTCAACACGGCCGTGGGACTCGACTCCGCTGGCCGCATGCAACTGCACCACAAAGGCCGGCTGGTCATCGGCGTCGAAAACACCCCGACGTGGGTCTTCGACGTCTTGCGTTTCCTGGTCATCGATCTGGGCGGTGTCGTCGGGCAGATCGGAAAAGGAACCCACGGATCGGCCTTCGAGCATGACGGCGTCCGGGTCGGCCCGGCCATCTGTTACGAGGGACTCTACGGCGACTTCTACGGCGATTTCGTCCGCCGCGGCGCCCAATTCATGGCCATCGTCTCCAACGACGGCTGGTGGGGCGATACCCCCGGCTACAGGCAACGCTTCTCGATCTCGAGACTGAGAGCCATCGAGCACCGCAGGGCCATCGCACGCTCGGCAAACACCGGAGAGTCGGGTTTCATCTCTCCTACGGGAAAGGTCGGACAGACGCTCGGTTGGGAGGAACGAGGCATTCTCTCGGCGGAGGTGACCCTCAACTCGCAAATGACCTTCTACACCCGCTACGGAGACTTTGTGGCCCGCATCTCGGAGTATGTGCTGCTGCTCTGCCTCCTCTATTTCGCAGCCTACCGCGTCAAGCGACGAAACCATCTTGTGAAATAACTCATTTTGCTGTCATGAACTATAACCAGACTCTCGAATTCCTCTTTCAGTCGTTGCCCGCCTTCGAAACCCAGGGCGCAACGGGGTACAAGCCGGGATTGGAGCGGATCTCCGCATTCTGCCGACACATCGGAAACCCCCAGCGGAACTTCTTCACCATCCATGTGGCCGGTACGAACGGCAAGGGCTCCGTGGCACACATCATCGCCTCGGTGCTCCAACAGGCCGGATACCGGACCGGACTCTTCACCTCGCCCCATCTGATCGACTTCCGCGAGCGCATCCGCGTCGACGGCGAGATGATCCCCAAACAGAAGGTTGTCAACTTCGTCGACAAGCATCATGACAAGATGGTTGAACTCGAACTCTCGTTCTTCGAAATGACCGCGGCCATGGCTTTCGACTACTTCGCACAGAGCGACGTCGAGGTCGCCGTCATCGAAACCGGCCTCGGCGGCCGGCTCGATGCCACGAACATCATCGTCCCCATTCTGAGCGTCATCACCAACATCGGCCTCGAACACACCGCCCTGTTGGGCGACACCCTCCCGAAGATCGCCCGCGAAAAGGCCGGAATCATCAAGAAGAGCATTCCGGTGATCATCGGCGAAGCCGATCCCCGCTACAACGAGGTCTTCGAACAGATCGCAGCAGCCAACAAGTCGCGCGTGATCTATGCCGAAAAGGAGTTCCGCTGCGAGGAGCACCACACAGAGGGTGATTACCAGCACTTCCGGCTCCGCCGCACACGCGACAACCGGGAGTTCGATGCCGAACTCGATCTGAAGGGCGAATACCAGGTCCGCAACATCGTGACGGCTTCGGCCGCCGTCGACTTCCTCCACGAGGAGACCCCGCTGACGATCTCCCGCCGCGCCTATCTCGAGGGTCTGCGCAATGCGGCTGCCAACACCTCGCTCATGGGCCGCTGGCAGAAGCTGGGCGACGCCCCGCTGACGATCTGCGACACGGGGCACAACGCCCACGGAATCGCCTGGGTGGCCGAGCAGCTCCGCTCGACGCCCCACAGAGAGCTCTACTGCGTCATCGGATTTGTCCGCGACAAGGATCTGGCCCACATTCTGCCCCTGCTGCCGCGCGAAGCCCATTATCTCTTCACACAGGCCCGCTCCGAAAGGGCGCTTCCCGCC
>NZ_CALUHA010000034.1:0-25426 GCF_944320325.1 Alistipes megaguti | reverse complement strand
TTAGCTAAGATACAAATTTTATATTACATTGGCAATCAATTCGTTATAAAGTTTTATTCTTTTTACGACAGTCCCTAATTACTACTCCCTTCATACACGCGATGTGGCCGCTTGGCAATCCGCCACTCCCCCCACCTGCAAAATTCCCGCACCAAACAATTTACACCGATTCCATCACAAAGCACCACTTCGTGAAGCTATCCTGAGGTGTGTGGAGTCCGTACAGACCAGGGCGATTGCCGATTGCATCAGCAAGAAAAGACGGAGGGAGGGGGGTAGGCGGCAGAGTCTATGGCGGAGCAAGGCAGGAAAGGGAAGAGGGCAAAAAGAAAACCGCCCGCAACCCAGGTTGCAGGCGGTCGTTCTCAAGTCGAAAGGTTATCAACCGATGTCGACCAGCGGAGCGTCCGTCGGAACGTTCTGGCCCACGCTTACAAAGATCTGCTTCACCTCGCCGGCATAATCCGTCGTGATGGAGTTCTCCATCTTCATCGCCTCGAGAACCAGAATCTCGTCGCCGACCTTCACTTGATCGCCGACCTTCACCTTCAGCTCGATCACACGACCCGGCAGCGGTACCGTAACGGCCTTGCCCTGAATGGTGATCGAAGTGGCTTCCGGCTCGGCAGCCGGCTTCGAGGCCGGAGTGGCAGCCGGCTTCGAGGCCTCGTAGGCCTTCACCTTCTCGTTCGTCAGGAAGGTCTTCGCTACAAGCGGGAACAGCTCCAGCAGCAGCACCTCCTTCTCGTTGGCCGCCAGTTTCACGCCGCCGGCCTCGGGAAGCGTCGGATTCGGCTGCATCTGGTATTTCGACGTATCATAGGGGGTCTCCTCACGCACACCGCAGATCTTGAAGCGGAACTCCGGATCGATCTTCACCGGCGTCTTGCCGTATTCGCCCCTCACCAAGCCGACAAACTGCGACGATTTGTTCGTGTACATCGGACGGCCGGCTTTTTCGTCCAGGGCGCAGTTCACGGCTTGAGCACCCACGATCTGCGACGTCGGCGTCACCAGGGGCGGAAGTCCTGCGGCCAGACGAACCGTCGGGATCAGCTCCATGGCGCGCGGAAGGATCTCCTCGGCCTTCAACTGCTTGAGCTGGGCCACCATGTTCGAGTACATGCCGCCCGGGATCTCGGCCTTCTGGACCAGTTCGTTCGGAGCCGGGAAGCCGAAGTAGGCCTCGATCTTGCGGCAGGCGTCGATCGTAGCAGCCTCGTCGTCGGCCTGCGCAGCCTTGATGGCGCGGTCGAACAGGGCGTCGATCTCCGCCGGCAACTTGTCCGTCAGCGGGTTGAAAGGTTTCGGCTCGGGTTTCTCCACGCCGAAGACCGACATGTTCAGCTCCTTGCGGATCTCACGCAGCTGCGTGTTGATCTTCGCGACGGCCTCCATGTTGACACCCAGGTCGATGCCCAGCTTCTTGCAGAAGACGTAGACCAACTCGATGGCCGGAGCTCCCGTGCCCTCGGCGAAATACCAGCAGTTCGTATCGACGATGTCGACGCCCGCGATGATGGCGGCCAGCACCGATGCCAGACCGTAACCCGGCGTACAGTGGGTATGGAAGTCGACCGGAATCGAGAGGTTCTGCTTGAAGAGTTTGACCAGCGTGGCAACGCGGCGCGGCGGAATCAGTCCCGACATATCCTTGATCGTGATCATGTCGGCGCCCAGTGCGGCCATCTGGCGGGCCTTGTCGAGGAAATAGGCATCGGTGAAGACCGGAGCCGGATTCTTCTTGCCCTTGAGCTTGTCCCAGAAGCTCAGCGCCGGATATTTCGGGTCCACCGTATAGCAGACGGCGCAATCGGCAATGCCGCCGTACTGCTTGACATATTTGACCGTGGATTTTACGTTGTCGACGTCGTTCAGCGCATCGAAAATACGCATGATACCCAGTCCGCTCTCAATCGCATTGCGGCAGAAGCCGTCGATAATCTCGTCCGTATAGGGCGAATAGCCGAAGAGGTTGCGGCCGCGCGAGAGGGCCGTGAGTTTCGACACGTTGCCGACGGCCTTGTAGATCGTCTCCAGACGCGTCCACGGATTCTCGTTCAGGTAACGCATCACCGAGTCGGGCACGGCGCCGCCCCAAACCTCCATCGCATAGAAATTCGCATCCTTGTAGAACGGCAGGCAGCGGTCGATCTGCTCCTGGTTCATACGCGTCGCAAACGACGACTGCTGGCCGTCGCGCAACGTCAGATCTCTGATTTTGAGATTTCTTGCCATTTGTATTCCGATTTTACTGTTATTACAATAACAAAGGTAGTAAAGCCGTACAAATTTGCAACTTTTTTATGGGATTTTTTACAAAAAGATGTCAAAAAGACCCTTCACGATAAGGAAACGGGGTATTCGGAGGGTGCAACGAGGCTGTGAATCGAGGACGAAAAGGCAGTCCGGCGTGCGGTAACGACACCGGAACGGAGTGCCGTCGGCGGAGGAAACCGGCTATCGGAAAGGATCTTACGGGGTAAACGGCCGGCGGAGAGTCACTGGCAGATGCGGTTCCGCTCCAGGTAACGGCACTTGAAGAGGTTGACGAAGTAGAGAAACATCGCCAGAAGCAGTGGTCCGAAGATCACCCCCATGAAGCCGAAGAGCGAAAGCCCGATAATGACCCCGAAGATCGTCACCAGCGGATGGGTATGGGCCATGCGCCGCTGCATCAGGAAACGCACGACATTATCCACGTGGGTAACCACCAGCGTCCCGTAGAGCGTCAGCCCGATAGCCGGCGCCCAGCTACCGGTCAGGGCCATAAAGAGTGCCAGCGGAATCCACACCAATGCCGTGCCGACGATCGGGATGACCGTCGCAAAGCAGGTCAGCACCCCCCAGAACAGCGGACTCGGAGCCCCGAACACCAAATAGCCCACGTAGGCCACGATGCCCTGGATGACGGCCAGCAGCGGGATGCCGATGGCATTCGAACGGACGATAAGGTGGATTTCGTGGATAACCTTGCGCGAGATGCGGGGGTCGAAGGGCATCAGAGAACTGCAGTAGGCCTCCATCCGGCGACCGCCGGTGAGCATGAAGTAAAGCACGAAGAGCAGCACCACGAGGTTGATGGCGAAATCGACTGCCCCGACCACCACCCACTGCCCCACGCGCGGAATATATCCCAACAGCCACCGCACGTTGGCCTCGGACCAGAGTTCGTAGCCCGTGCGCGCCTCGACCAGTTCGACAAGGTGTTTCACCGGGACGAGGATCGAACGCGGATCGACCACCACACGCTGGACCTTCACGGCGACCATCCAGCCGATCAGCGATATGGGAATCAGAAAGCAGATCACCGCCTCCGCCAACAGCACCGTAGCAGCCAAACTCGGACGCCAGTGCCGGTGTTCGGTCAGTTGCCACAGCTGACGCCGCAGCAGAATGTAGATCGTCACGGCTCCGAGCAGTCCGCCCAGAAAGGGAAGGATCTCCACGAAGATCGTCACGCCCAGGCCGGCGATCAGTACATAGAGCGAATATCGCCCGTATTTCTCACGAAAGGATGACATACGCGGTCTCTGTGCTGCAAGGAGCGTGCCGCAACATACGCGAGAGGACGGGCATGAAGGGGCTCGATGCCAAGAGGGAGAGGTGTACGGGGAGGTACTCAACGCCGACGCGGTCCAAGAGATGGCCGGGAGAAATACCCAACGGCGAAGCGGGCCAGGAAGTGTCGGGCGGAGGCTCAGCCGAGCAGCTGCCGGCGCAGCGTCGCACAAGAAGCCGACGGATTCCGGTGGTCGAAGAGGAAACCGTGGATGCCCAGCCGTTCGGCCGCTGCGACGTTGGCCTCGCGGTCGTCCACAAAGAGGCTCTGCGAGGGATCGAGACCGTAACGCTCGAGCAGAATCTCGTAGATGCGCGGCTCGGGTTTGACGACAAGCTCCTCGCACGAGATGACCTCGCCGTCGAAAAGTCCGTAGACCGGGAAACGGCGCAGGTGGGCGATGAATTCGTGGGCCATGTTCGACAGAACATACAACCGGAAGCGGCCCGAAGCCTTCAGGTCGCGGACAAGCTGCTCGGTCACCGGAATCGGCTCCTGCAGGTCAATGGCCTGTTGCAGCACCTCGGCACAGCGGGCGTAGGTCTGGCCCGTCATCTCCACAAGCGTACGGGTCACCGACTCCAGCGTATTGGTGCCCCGGTCGTAATCCTCCCAGAAGCGAGGCATTTGAGGCGCCCGCAAAAAGCTGAAATAACCCAGCAGATCCGCATCGCATTTCCGTTTGTCACGGGCGAACAGCACGCCCCCAAGATCGAATATGATATTTTTCATGGTCGTCGTTTTCGGGGGCAAAGATACGGATCCTCCTGCGCAGAAGCAAATTTTGCACGCCCGTTCCGCCCATACGGCACAGAAAAAGGAGACAGCCCTCTTTGGAGAGCTGTCTCCCTGAATCGCGCATCGAACGGTATGAGGCATGAACCGGTCGGTCGTTTCGCGGTTCGCACAACCCGCATTCCGAACCGGGCAAAGGCATCGGCGCACACCCCTCCCTCTTCCGGTCCCCGGGTCAGAAGAGGTGCCAGACCACCGTAAGGCCCGCCATGACGATCGAGACCATCGACATCAGCTTGATGAGGATGTTGAGCGACGGGCCCGAGGTATCCTTGAAGGGATCGCCCACCGTATCGCCCACGACCGTCGCCTTGTGGCATTCGGAGCCCTTACCGCCGAAGTGTCCCTCCTCGACCATCTTCTTGGCGTTATCCCACGCTCCGCCGGCATTGGCCATGAAGACCGCCAGCACGAAGCCCGAACTCAGGCCGCCGATCAGCAGCCCCATGACGCCCGCCACGCCGAAGATCAGACCGACGGCCACCGGAACGATGATGGCCAGCAGGCTCGGGAACAGCATCTCACGCTGTGCTCCGCGCGTCGAAATAGCCACGCAGCGCGCATAATCGGGCGTTCCCTCGCCGGTGAGAATCCCCCGGATCTCGCGGAACTGACGCCGTACCTCCTGCACCATGCTCTCGGCGGCACGCCCCACGGCGTTCATCGTCAGGCCGCAGAAGAGGAACGACATCATCGCCCCGATGAAGATGCCGACAAGCACCGTCGGGTTCATCAGCGAAATATGGTAGTAATCCATGAAATCGAGGATCGAGGCGTCCTGCACGAAGCGCGTCGCACCACCCGGCAGGTCGAGCATCGTCACGCCGTTATGCAGCAGTCCGATGCGGATCTCCTCGATATACGAGGCCAGCAGCGCCAGGGCCGTCAGCGCCGCCGAACCGATGGCAAAGCCCTTGCCCGTGGCGGCCGTCGTATTGCCCAGCGCATCGAGCGCATCGGTGCGTTTGCGAACCTCGGGGCCCAGACCGCTCATCTCGGCGTTGCCGCCCGCATTGTCGGCAATCGGACCGTAGGCGTCCGTGGCCAGCGTGATGCCCAGCGTCGAGAGCATGCCCACGGCTGCAATGCCGATGCCGTAGAGCCCCAGCGAGAGGTTCTGCGGCGCCAGCATGTTCTCCACGTCAAAACCGATGGCGCACAAGTAGGCCAGGATGATCGCCACGCCGATCGTCACCACCGGAACGGCCGTCGAGATCATGCCCGACCCCACACCCGCGATGATGACCGTCGCCGGACCGGTCTGCGAACTGCCGGCGATCTTCTGCGTCGGTTTATACGAGTGCGACGTATAGTACTCCGTGGCCTGGCCGATGACGATGCCCGCCACCAGCCCCGTGATGACCGAGAACGACAGCCCCAGCCAGTTCTGGATCCCCAGCAGGTAGAGGATGCCGAATGTCGCCGCGGCGATGAGCAGCGAACTGAAGTTGACCCCCACGCCCAGCGAACGCAGCAGGTCGCGCATCGAGGCCCCCTCCTTCGTGCGGACCAGGTAGATGCCCACGATCGAGAGGACGATGCCCACCGCCGCAATCAGCATCGGAGCCAGCACCGCCTTCAGTTGCAGAGCCTCGCTGCCCGCCGTGGCAAAGGCCGCCGCACCGAGGGCTGCCGTCGCAAGGATCGAACCGCAGTAGCTTTCGTAAAGGTCGGCACCCATGCCTGCCACGTCACCCACGTTGTCGCCCACGTTGTCGGCAATCGTCGCCGGGTTGCGCGGGTCGTCCTCCGGGATGCCCGCCTCGACCTTGCCCACCAGGTCGGCGCCCACGTCGGCCGCCTTCGTATAGATGCCGCCGCCGACGCGCGCAAAGAGCGCCTGCGTCGAGGCACCCATGCCGAAGGTCAGCATCGTCGTGGTGATGACCACCAGTTTCTGCGGTCCGGCCACGTCGACAAACGCATTCAGGATGACATACCAGAACGAGATATCGAGCAAGCCAAGGCCCACGACCACCAGTCCCATCACGGCGCCGCTGCGGAAGGCCACCTTCAGCCCCCGGTCGAGCGACTGCTGCGCCGCATGAGCCGTACGCGCCGAGGCATAGGTCGCCGTCTTCATGCCGAAGTAGCCGGCCAGTCCCGAGAAGAAGCCTCCGGTCAGGAAGGCAAACGGAACCCAGCCGTTCTGCACACCCGCCCCGTAGGCCAGGTAGGCGAAGAAGAGGGCCAGAATCACAAAGACAATGCCCACGACCTTGTACTGCTGGCGCAGGTAGGCCATCGCCCCCTTGCGCACGTGGGCCGCAATCTCACGCATGCGCTCCGTACCCTCGTCCTCGCGCTTCATCAGCCGGTAGAAGGCCCACGCAAAGAGCAGAGCCACGATCGAGGCCGCGGGTACAACCCAGAAAATTGTCGGAATGTTCATATCAGGTAGTTGTTTGGTGATTGGCTTATTTGTTATAAAGGTACGAAAATATTGCGAATCCGGTGTCGTTCAGCGCGATATTTCGGCAAAAAAAACAGAGATTGGGCGGTGCAAGGAGGAGTCGGAGGGCCGTATGCAGGCTCGGGACGCGGCAGGTCGGGACGCGACAGGTCGGGACGCGACAGGTCGGGACGCGGCTGGTCGGGACGACAGCAGGTCGGGACGACAGCAGGTCGGGACGACAGCAGGTCGGGACGACGGCCCGCCCGAATGCCCGGAATCCGCCCGAAAGGGGCTCCGGTTCGAACGGCGCTGTTCCTCAGCGGCAAACTGCTCTGACACCGGCCGGACTGACAAAAAGAGCCGGGACCCGATCGGGTCCCGGCTCTTTTCTCCGGTTGGCGGCCGCTATCAGCTGCCGAAGTTGTCGTAGAGGATATTCTCAGGCGGCACGCCCAGCGAGTCGAGCATCTTCACCACCGACGAGATCATCATCGGAGGTCCGCACATGAGGTAGATGCAGTCCTCCGGGGCCTGATGGTTCTTCAGGTAGTTCTCGTAGAGGACGTTGGCCACATAGCCCGGCGTATAGGGGATACCGGCGGCATCGGCCTCCGGATCCGGACGGTCCAGCGCCAGATGGAACGAGAAATTCGGGAACTCCTTCTCGATCTCGTGGAACTCGTGCAGGTAGGGAGCCTCCTTCAGCGCACGCGCTCCGTACCAGAACGATACCGGACGCTTCGTCTTCTCGGTCTTGAACAGATGCATGATGTGGCTGCGCATCGGGGCCATGCCGGCGCCGCCGCCCACGAAGATCAGCTCCTGCGTGTCGGGCAGGTTGTCCGGCAGGAAGAACTCGCCGTAGGGGCCCGAGATCGTCACCTTGTCACCCGGCTTGCGCGAGAAGATGTACGACGAGCAGATGCCCGGGTTCACCTTCATGAACGTACCCGTCGCACGGTCGAACGGCGGCGTAGCGATACGGATGTTCAGCATGATGATGTTGCCCTCGGCCGGGTGGTTGGCCATCGAGTAGGCGCGGAACGTCGGCTCGGGGTTCGTCGCCACCAGATCCCACATCTTCATGCGGTCCCAGTCGGCACGGTAACGCTCGTCGATGTCCATGTCCGAGAACTTGATCGCATCGTACTTCGGAATGTCGATCTGGATGTAGCCGCCGCTGCGGAACTTCAGGTGCTCACCCTCCGGGAGCTTCACCACGAACTCCTTCAGGAAGGTCGAGATGTTGCGGTTCGATACCACCGTGCACTCCCACTTCTTCACGCCCAGCACGGCCTCCGGCACATGGATCTTCAGATTCTCCTTCACCTTCACCTGGCAGCCCAGACGCCAGTGGTCCTTGGCCATCTTGCGCGTGATGAAGCCCGTCTCCGTCGGAAGCAGCTCGCCGCCGCCCTCCAGCACCTGGCACTTGCACATGCCGCACGATCCGCCGCCACCGCACGCCGAGGGAAGGAATACCTTGTTGTTGGCCAACGTCGCCAGAAGCGTCGATCCGCTCTCCGTCGTGATGACCTTCTCACCGTTGTTGATGTCGATCGTCACGGCCCCCGACGTGGTCAGCTTCGCCTTGGCGTACAGCAGCAGAGCCACCAGCACCAGCGTGATGACCAGAAAGGCCACGATCGCTATGATTATCGTTGTTGTCATTGTTCGAATCTCTTAGTTTAGAACTGAATACCCGAGAAGATCATGAAGGCGATACCCATCAGACCCGTAATGATGAAGGCGATGCCCGGGCCCTTCAGCGCCGCCGGTATGTGCGAATAGGTCGTCTTCTCGCGAATGGCCGCCATCATCACGATCGCAAGCCACCAGCCCAGACCCGAGCCCAGTCCGTAGGCGATCGACTGCCACAGGGTCTGCAGTTCGCCCGCGTCGACCTTCTGCTGCATGAACAGCGAACCGCCCATGATGGCGCAGTTCACCGCAATCAGCGGCAGGAAGATGCCCAGCTGGTTGTAGAGCGTCGGCGAGAACTTCTCGACGACCATCTCCACAAGCTGCACGAAGGCCGCAATCGTGGCGATGAAGACAATGAACGACAGGAAATTCAGATCCACACTCTCCGGAATGGACGGTATCCACGCGTGAAGCGCCCCCGGACGCAGGATGTATTCATACAAGAGGTAGTTCAGCGGTACGGTCATCACCATCACGAACGTGACGGCGGCGCCCAGTCCCAGTGCCGTCTTCACGCTCTTCGACACGGCGATGTACGAGCACATGCCGAAGAAGAAGGCGAAGACCATGTTGTCGATGAAGATCGACCGGATGAAGATATTCAATGATTCCATATGCTATCCTCCTATTTTTCCTGTAAGTCCTTGTTGCGCGAACGGTGCACCCAGATGATGCAGCCCACGATGATCAGCGCCATCGGCGGGAACAGCATCAGACCGCAGTTCGAATAGAATCCGCCCTCGGTCATGTACCAGCTCTCCGGGATGATCCGGAAGCCCAGCAGGCTCCCCGAGCCGAACAACTCCCGGAAGAAGGCCACGATCACCAGAATCATGCCGTAGCCCAGACCGTTGCCGATGCCGTCGAGGAACGACGCCCACGGCTTGTTGCCCAGCGCGAAGGCCTCCACTCGTCCCATCACGATGCAGTTCGTGATGATCAGACCCACGTAGACCGACAACTGTTTCGAAATCTCGTAGACATAGGCTTTCAGCACCTGGTCCACCAGAATCACCAGCGCGGCGATCACCACCAGCTGCACGATGATGCGGATACGCGCCGGAACGCCGTTGCGCAGCAGCGACATCACCAGGTTCGAAAAGGCCGTCACGACCGTTACGCTCAGCGCCATCACGATCGCGGGCTTGAGCTGGACGGTTACGGCCAGTGCCGAGCAGATTCCCAGAATCTGCACGATGACCGGGTTGTTCGCGGAGAACGGACCCGTCAGATATTTCATGTTGTTACTCATGGCTTTCCGCATTTTCTTCGTTCGACTCCTCCTCCGTTGCCGCCGGCGCCGGTTCCGGCTCCGACTGACGTTTCGATTCCAGCAGCGGCAGGTAGTTCTTCAAGCTGTTGTAGAGCATCGCCGACACACCGTCCGAGGTCTTCGTGCCGCCCGTAATGGCGTCCACCTCGTGCGCCGGGTCCTTCGCCCCGCCCTTGCGAAGCGTCACCGACACGAACTTGTTACCCTCGAAAATCGTCTTCCCGACGAATTTCGCCTGATACTTCGCCGTGGCGATCTCGTCACCCAGACCCGGGGTCTCACCCTTGTGGGCCATGATGATGCCGGCGATGGTATTCATGTCCTTCTCCAGGGCTACATATCCCCACACGGGGCCCCACAGGCCCATACCCGTCACGGGAATCACCACGCGGCCGTCCTTGGACTCGAAGATCGGGAACTTCCCGGCGGCAAAGGCCCCCGGAAGGTCGTTCAGCAGCGCGAAGACGTCGCCGTCAACCCGCCCGCCCTGCGCGTCGACCACATAGGCGTCGATGAACTCGTCGTACGACTCTCCCTCGGCCGACAGCGACGCAAGGATGTTGCGTTTCTTCTCGTTCAGGTCGTTGGCGTCCTGACGCGGTTTGAGCGCCAAAGCCGCCACGGCCAGCAGCACCGCCACGATCACCACCATCACCGTCGAATAGAGGACGATATAGGCGTTGCTGTTCGTATCGCCGAGCAGGCCCTTCTTCTTCGGCTCCGTCACCTCGGTGAATTCCGAAGCCGGAGCGGCGCAAACGGGACACGTTGCGGGTGCGGCGTCTCCCTCGTGGATGTAGCCGCAAACGTTGCATTTGAATTTTTTCGTTGCCATAGCTCCCCTATTTTGCGAGTTTCACACGTTTCTTGCGCCGCGAGATGTTCGCCTCGACCACGAAGTAGTCGACCAGCGGCGCCAGCGCGTTCATGAAGAGGATCGAGAGCATCATACCCTCCGGGTAGGCCGGGTTCACCACGCGGATCAGCACAGCCAGAGCACCCGTCATGAAGCCCACGATGTACTTGCCCTTGTTGGTCTGGGCCGAGGTCACGGGGTCCGTGGCCATGAAGACCGCGCCGAAGGCAAAGCCGCCCACGATCAGGTGCCACCACGCCGGAACATCCTTCATATAGGTCAGCATCGCGATCAGCGACTTGTTCTCCTCGGCCAACTCCTTCGTCGCACGGAGCGCTTCGATATCGGCCGTTCCGCCGATCCAGTTGAAGAGAAGGCCTATGGCCAGTCCGCCGACGAAGACCGAAATCATCGTCCGCCACGAGGCGATGCCCGTCCACAGCAGGATCGCGGCGCCGATCAGGATGGCCAGCGTCGAGGTCTCGCCGAACGAACCCGGGATCATGCCCAGGAAGGCGTCCAGCGGCGAGAAGCTCATCGTACCGGTCGAACCCAGCTGTTCGAGCGCCGTGGCGCCCGTGATGCCGTCGACCTGCGCCCCCATCATCGTCCAGTTCGAATACCAGACCGTCTCGCCCGACATCGAGGGCGTATAGGCGAAGAAGGCGAACGCACGGGCCAGAAGCGCCGGGTTGAAGACGTTCATGCCCGTACCGCCGAAGACCTCCTTGCCGAAGATCACGGCGAAGGCCGTCGAGAGTCCCACCATCCACAGCGGCGTCGAGACGGGGAAGATCATCGGGATCAGGAGACCCGTCACGAGGAAGCCCTCGTTGACCTCATGACCGCGCACCTGCGCGAAATAGAATTCGATGGCCAGACCCACGATGTACGACACGCACACCATCGGCAGCACCCGCACCAGTCCGTAGATGAAGGCCCGGAATCCTTCCAGACCCACCTGTGCGCCGGTCCACCAGCAACCGAACAGGAACGCCGGCATCAGGGCCAGAACAACCATGATCATCGTACGTTTCATGTCGTTGCAGTCCCGGATGTGCGCGCCCTTCACGGTCGTCGTGTTCGGCACGAAGAGGAACGTTTCGAACGCTTCGAACGTCGATTCCAGGAAGCCCAGTTTCCCGCCTTTCGAGAACGTGGGCTTGATTTTATCCATCAGTTTGCGAAGTCCCATCTTTAAGCCTCCTTGATCATTAAGTTAATACCGTCGCGGATGATCTGCTGGATCTCGGTCTTCGACGGATCCACGAATTCGCACAGCGCGAAATCCTCCTCCGTCACCTCGTAGATGCCCAGATTCTCCATCTTGTCGATGTCGCCCGCCAGGCACGCCTTCAGCAGGTACATCGGATAGATGTCCATCGGCAGATACTGCTCGTAGAGACCCGTGACGACGAATGGACGCTCGCCGCCGTTCATGTTCGTATCCAGGTCGTAGGCCTTGTGCGGGAAGAGCCACGAGAAGTAGGCCCGCGATACGGAGAACTTCTTCAGACGCGGCATCGCCCACCCCAGCAGTTCGTACTTGTTGCCCTCGGGGATGGCCGTCAGCTGGTGGGCGTAGAAGCCCAGATAGCCGTCCAGCGCCGTCTTCGTGCCCGTGAGCACGTTGCCCGAGATGAAGCGCACCGAGTCGCCCTCCTTCTGCGGACGGACGTTCCCGCCGACGATCGAGTCGACCTTCGCCCCGCCGATCACACGCACGTACTGCGGATGCTCGATCTCGGAGCCTGCCACGGCGATGGTCTTCGTCATGTCGACCTTGCCCTCGTTGAACAGCCGGCCGATGATGGCCAGATCCTGGATGTTGACCGTCCAGACCAGATCGTCCTTGTTGATCGGGTCGATGTGGTGGATCTGCACGCCGACGTTGCCTGCCGGGTGTTTGCCCCGGAAGGTGTGGAGCTCGACGCCCTGCAGTTTGGGCATCTCACCCTCGTGGCCGGCCAGCACCGACAGGTGGACCTTGCCGTCGGTGAGCTTGTGCATCACCTCGAGACCCGTCTGAAGGTTCTGCTGCTCGCCCTTCAGCGCAAAGTTGTAGTCCGGAGCCAGCGGCGCCGTATCGAACGCCGAGATGAAGACCGCCTTCGGCGTATCGGCCGGATTGGCAATGATGCCGTACGGCCGCTGGATCAGCATCGGCCACAGGCCCGAACGAAGCAACAGTTCGACAACCTCCTCGCGCGTGGCCTTCCCAAGCGACGGAATCGTGAACGTCTCGTACTCCTGTACGGAGTCCGGCGTCACCGTCACCGTAAGCACCTTGCGCTTCTCGCCGCGGTTGATGGCCGACACCGTGCCGCTGACCGGCGACGTGAAGAGGATCCGCTCGTTGAACTTGTTGAAGAACAACGCCGTTCCGGCCTTCACCCGATCGCCTGCCTTGACCAGCAGTTTCGGTGTCACACCCTCGAAATCCAACGGTGAGAGGGCATACTCCGAAGCCATCGGCGCCGTGGCCAACGTCTCCTGAGCCTTACCCACCAGATTGATGTCTAAACCCTTGCGTAGTGTAATGATTTTCGACATGGTGTAAGATTTTGAGTTATTTGTGTGTTGGGTTTTCCCATTTCATTCCTCCGCTCCGACGCCCGCACACACCCCTTCCCATACGGGATTCCGGCGTTGCTGCGGCCGATTTTCAGATTGTGTCGGATTGACTCTTACTGTTAGCGCGCTAACTCTGTTAGCAGACTAACAGCTTTACCGCGTGCGAAAGTACGAATTTTTTTCCGATATCCGCCCTCTCGTCGACCATTATTTCCTAAATTTACTTAAAATTTCTACTTTTGCTCGGAAAATGGCCCCGTATGTCAACATACACACCCATCGCCCGACGGGTAACGGAATCGAACTCCGGGCCGAAGGCATCCACCCCTGGAGGGCCGATCGCACAACTGCCGAGGAGTTTACCGCGCGTTTCGACGCTCGTCCAGACGGTCAAACCGACGGCCAGTCCGACGGCCGCGTGCAGGCCATCGGCGAGATCGGGCTCGATTACGCCTGCGCGGTCGACCGGCAGCTGCAGCTCGACGTGCTGCGAATGCAACTCGCGCTGGCACGGCGCCGGGGACTGCCCGTCGTGCTGCACTGCGTGAGGGCCTTCGAGCCGCTGATGCACGAACTGGCAGTCTGCCCGCCCCGCGCCGCAGTCTTCCACGGATTCATCGGATCCCCGGAGCAGGCCCGCCAGGCTCTCGGACGCGGCTACATGCTCTCATTCGGCGAGCGGACGTTCGCCTCACCGAAGAGTCTGCGCGCCCTGCAGGAGGTGCCGCTCACGCAGCTGTTCCTCGAGACGGACGATGATCCCGTGACGATCGAATCCATCTACGAACGGGTGGCCGCACTGCGCGGAATCAGGCTCGAAGAGCTGAAACAGGCCACGCTGGAGAATTATGAACGCATATTCGCAAAACAGAATGGATAACTGGCTGGAGAGAACCGAACTGCTGCTGGGCCGAGAGAAACTCGACCGGCTGAAACGCGCACACGTCCTGGTCGTGGGACTCGGCGGCGTGGGAGCCTATGCCGCCGAGATGGTGGCCCGGGCCGGCGTGGGGAGGATGACCATCGCCGATGCCGACGCGGTCACCCCCTCGAACATCAACCGCCAGCTCGTCGCCCTGCACTCGACCGTCGGGCGGCAGAAGGCCGACATACTGGCCGAGCGGCTGCGCGACATCAACCCCGAGATCGAACTCGAGGTCGTCAACCGCTACATCCGCGACGAGGAGACCTACCGGCTGCTCGACGCCGCATCCTACGATTATGTGGTCGATGCCATCGACACCCTCTCGCCCAAACTGGCGCTGATTGCCGCCGCCCTCGAACGCCGCTTGCCGCTGGTCAGCTCGATGGGCGCCGGGGCCAAGATGGACCCCACGAAGCTCGAAATCGCCGACATCTCGAAGACCCACCACTGCCCGCTGGCCCACATGCTCCGCAAACGGCTCCACAAACTCGGGATCCGAAGCGGTTTCCGGGCCGTCTTCTCGCCCGAGCCGATGCGCGAAGGGGCGATGATCCTTTGCGAGGAGCAGAACAAGAAGTCGAACGTCGGCACGATCTCCTACATCCCGGCGCTGTTCGGCATCGGATGCGCCTCGGTCGTCATCCGCGGGCTGATCGGCGAGCTCGACGCTCCGGCTCAGGCGGGAGCTGCGAAGCCGAGGGAGCCGGGTGTACGGATGGCTCCGGCAGCAGACTCCGGCGTCCAGGTCCCGGACGGCGCCTCTCCGAAATCGGAACAGCAACAAGACCTTATAAATAAAGAGTCATGAAACCCAACATCGTCTTTCTGGATGAATACTCGCTGGGCGGAGCCGACCTTTCGGCCATCCGCTCGCTGGGCAACTACACCGCCTACGAAACGACCCGTCCCGACGAGATCGTCGGGCGCTGCATGGAGGCCGACATCGTCATCACCAACAAGGTGCCCTTCAATGCCGCCACGCTGCGCGCCCTGCCCCGGCTGCGGCTGATCTGCATCGCCGCCACGGGCATGAACCACATCGACCTCGCGGCGGCCGCCGAACAGGGCATCGCCGTGAAGAATGCCGTCGGATACTCGACCCACTCGGTGACCGAAACCACCATCGGCGCCGCCATCGCCCTCCTGCGGCAGGCGGTCTACTACGACCGCTACACGAAGAAGCACTACGCCGGGGCCGACCGCCAGTTCCACTTCGGCCGCACGACCCATCAGCTCTACGGCTCGCACTGGGGCATCGTCGGGCTCGGAAATATCGGACACAGCGTCGCACGCGTGGCCGAAGCCCTCGGCTGCGAGGTGGCCTACACCTCGACGTCGGGCGTCGCACGCCAGGAGGCCTACCCGATGATGCCGCTCGACACGCTGCTGGCCTGGGCCGACGTTGTCTCGATCCACTGCCCGCTCAACGACCGCACGCGCGGGCTGATCGGTGCCCGCGAGCTCGCCCGCATGAAGCCGTCGGCCCTCTTGATCAACGTCGCACGCGGCGGAATTGTCGACGAGGCGGCACTGGCCGCTGCGCTCGATGCCGGTCAGCTGGCCGGAGCCGCACTGGACGTCTTCGTCCACGAACCGCTGGAAAAGGGAAATCCCCTGCTCACGGTCCGCGAACCCGACCGGCTGCTGCTCTCGCCCCACAACGCCTGGTCGCCCGTCGAGGCCGTCGAGGTGCTGGTCGAGTGCATCGCCCGCAACATCCGCGAAAACTGGAAAAACGACTGACGATGGAGACGCAGCAAATCATCCTGCCGCCGGTCGACGAACGCCGGCAGCGGGTCTTCGACTGGCTCGATGCCCACGGGATCCGCTACACGTGGTACGAACACCCCGAGGCCCCGACCATCGAGATCGCCCGCCAATACTGGCACAACGACGGCTCGAAGCATTGCAAGAACCTCTTCTTCCGTAACCACAAGGGCGACCGGCACTACCTCGTCGTATTCGACTGCGAGCAGTCGCTGGCCATCCACGATCTGGAGCACCGCCTGCATCAGGGCAAACTGTCGTTCGCCTCGGAGCAGCGCATGGCCCGCTGGCTGGGGCTGCAGCCCGGTTCGGTCTCGCCCTTCGGCCTCATCAACGATCCGGCAAACCAAGTCCACCTCTTCCTCGACGCCAATCTGCGCCGCTGGCCCGCCCTCTCGTTCCACCCGAACGACAACCGCACCACGGTGGTCATCCCGCAGGAGGAGTTTGCCAAATTTCTCGCCGCTGTCGGAAATGCCTACGAATATATCGAACTTTACTGACGGCTCTTCCGCGCCCACAGCCTGCAAGAAAGGGGGCTGTCTAACAATCTTAGACAGCCCCCTTTTCATTGATCCGACTTGATTTTTCCATTCTGTACCGGGACCTGCAGATCCCGCAACGGGATATAAAATTTGGTCTGCGTCGGGGTATAAATACCGAAGGTTATGCCCGAAATCAACATGTTCACAAAGCTTTGGTTGGTCTTTACCACGAAATTCTCCGCATCGTTCACATATTCCGAAGCATCGAGTTTGTTTTTACCAACCGGAACCAGTCCTTCGATGATGTGGTGATTCCACACTTGATTTATCTGCACCAACGGTTCATTGGGCTTTACATCCCCATACAGGATCCTCGTGGAATAGCAGGAAGTCGCGCTTAACGCGATGGCAAGGCTAAATACCCCCCCCCCATACATAATTTCTTCATAAAATCAAGCCGGTTAAATAAAATTATTCAATTTGTCCGATACTTAAAGCAGGTATTTCTCATTTCATCTCGACGAGAACCTTGCCGGTCATCTCCTCGGGCTGCGGAAGATCCATCAGTTTCAGCACCGTCGGAGCCACGTCGGCCAGAATACCGTTATGAACGGCCTTCACGCGATCCGACACAACCACGATGGGCACCGGATTGAGCGAGTGCGCCGTATTCGGCGTGCCGTCCGGGTTGATCGCGTTGTCGGCATTGCCGTGGTCAGCGATCATCACCACCTCGTAGCCGTTGGCCCTGGCTGCCTCAACGACCTTTGCCACGCACTGGTCAACAGCCTTCACGGCCTTCACGATGGCATCGTAGACACCCGTGTGGCCCACCATGTCGCCGTTGGCAAAGTTCAGGCAGATGAAGTCGAACTTCCGCTCGCCCAGCGCGGCTACCAGTTTGTCGGCAACCTCCGGAGCCGACATCTCGGGCTGAAGGTCGTACGTAGCCACCTTCGGCGAGGCAACCAGAATACGCTCCTCACCCGGGAATTTGTCCTCGCGGCCGCCGTTCAGGAAGAAGGTCACGTGGGCATACTTCTCCGTCTCGGCAATACGCAGCTGTTTCAGACCCTGCTTCGAAACCCACTCGCCGATCGTATCGGGCACGTCGGCCTTGTCGAAGAGGATGTGCAGACCCGTGAACTTGGCGTCGTACGGCGTCATGCAGCAGTAGTAGAGCGGCATGGTGTGCATCCCGGCCTCCGGCATGTCCTGCTGCGTGAGAACGATCGTCAGCTCCTTGGCGCGGTCGTTGCGGTAGTTGAAGAAGATCACCAGATCGTTCGGGCGGATCAGTCCGATCGGCTGGCCCGCGGCGTCCACATGGACGATCGGCTTGATGAATTCGTCCGTCACCTCGTTGGCGTACGACTTCTCGACGGCTGCCACCATATCCGTGTCGTGCTCGCCCACACCCTCAACAAGGGCGTCGTAGGCAACCTTCACACGCTCCCAGCGTTTGTCGCGGTCCATGGCGTAGTAGCGGCCGATCACCGTGGCGATCTTGCCGCCCGTCTTCGAGAGGTGCTCCTCCAGTTGGGCGATGAAGCCCTTGCCGCTGTGCGGGTCGGTATCACGGCCGTCCATGAAGCAGTGTACGTAGGTGCGGTCCGATACGCCGTACTCCTGCGCAATGTCGCACAGTTTGAAGAGGTGCTCGAACGACGAGTGCACGCCGCCGGTCGACGTCAGACCCATGAAGTGGACGCCGACACCCTTCTCCTTCGCATACCCGAAAGCCTTCACGATCTCGGGATTCTTCAGAATCGAGTTGTCGCGGCACGCCCGGTTGATCTTCACCAGATCCTGGTAAACGACACGTCCGGCACCGATATTGAGGTGACCCACCTCCGAGTTGCCCATCTGCCCCTCGGGGAGACCGACATTCTCGCCGTCGGTGCGCAGTTCGGCGTGGGGATACTTCTCGGTCAGGGCCGAAATGTAGGCCGGATGGGCCGTCCAGATCACATCAGCCTTGTCGTGATGGCCGTCTCCCCAGCCATCGAGGATCATCAATAATACCTTGTTGCTCATATCTCTCTCATTTTTGATGTTATTTTACTTGTGCAGAAATCAGTTCCACGGCCTTGTCAATGGCTGCCTGCAGCCCGTCGGCCTTCTTGCCGCCGGCCGTGGCGAAGAACGCCTGGCCGCCACCGCCGCCCTGCATCAGTTTCGCCGCCTCGCGGACTACGGCACCGGCATTGACGCCCTGCGCCGTGATCTCGTCGCCCAGCATCACCGTCAGCGTCGGTTTGCCATCGAACAACGACCCTACGACCAGCACCAGGCGCGGAAGACGCTGCCGCAAATTGTAGGCCAGATCCTTCACCAGATCCGGACGACGGTCCGTCTGCTGGGCGAAGAGCTGCATGCCCTCCCGCTCGGGAACCGATGCGGCGATCTTGTCGGCCCACTGCGCCACCTGTTCGCGGTGCATCGCCTCGACCTCCTTCGAAAGCGCCTCGTTGCTCTCGAGCATCTTCTTCACGGCCTGTACCACCTGCGGGTTATTGAGGCTCTCGGCCAGGCTGCGCATCGTATCCTCGGCTGCGTAGATCATCTTCTCGGCCTGCTCGCCCGTGACGGCCTCGATACGCCGTACGCCGGCCGAAATGGCACTCTCCGAAAGGATCTTGAAGAAGCCGATCGTTCCGGTCGAACGCGTGTGCGTTCCGCCGCACAACTCGACCGACGTGCCGAAGCGCACCATGCGGACCCGGTCGCCGTACTTCTCGCCGAAGAGCATCATCGCTCCGGCAGCCTCGGCCTCCTCCTTCGTCGCCGAGCGGTTCTCGATGAGCGGGTAGTCGGCACGAACGGCCCGGTTGACCAGATGCTCCACCTCGCGCAGCTGTCCGGGCGTCACCTTCTGGAAGTGCGAAAAGTCGAATCGCAGCATCTCCGGCGTGACGAGCGAACCCTTCTGCTCGACGTGCGGGCCCAGCACCTTGCGCAGCGCCTCGTGGAGCAGGTGGGTGGCCGTATGGTTGTTGGCAGCGCTCTGCCGCTTCTCGGGATCAACCTTGGCCGTAAATTCGGCCGAGGGGTTCTCCGGAAGCTGGTTGACGATGTGGATGATCAGACCGTTCTCCTTCTCGGTAGCCACGACCGGAATGCGCTCGTTAATGCTCTCGATGAAGCCGATATCGCCGATCTGACCGCCCGAATTGCCGTAGAACGGCGTGCGGTCGAAGACCAGCTGATACGACGTCTTGCCCTTCGACGTCACGCGGCGGTAGCGGGCAATATGGATCTGCTCGGTGAGCGTATCGTAGCCCGTGAAGATGCTCTCCTTGATCGGGATCAGCTCCACCCAGTCGTCCGTATCGACGGCCGCGGCGTTGCGCGAACGCTCCTTCTGGGCCTGCAACTCCTGCTCGAAGGCATCCAGGTCGACCTCAACGCCCTGTTCGCGGGCGATCAGCTCGGTCAGGTCGATCGGGAAGCCGAACGTATCGTACAGCACGAAGGCATCCTTGCCCGAAATGCGGTTCGCGCCCTCCTTCTTCGTGCGGGCAATCACGCCGTCCAGCAGGTTGATACCCGTAGCCAGCGTCCGCAGGAAGGCGGCCTCCTCCTCCTCGATCACCTTCATGATGAGCGTCTGCTGCGCCTTCAGCTCGGGGAACTGGTCCCCCATCTGCTCGACCAGACCCGGTACCAGCCGGCAGATCGTCGGCTCGGTGAAGCCCAGGTAGGTATAGCCGTAACGAACGGCCCGGCGCAGGATGCGACGGATCACGTAGCCCGCCTTGACGTTCGACGGAAGCTGTCCGTCGGCAATCGAGAAGGCGATGGCGCGCAGGTGGTCGGCGATCACGCGCATGGCAATGTCCGACTTTTCATCCTCGCCGTAGCGCTTGCCCGCCATGGCGGCGATGCGCGCGATGGTCGGCTGGAAGACGTCCGTATCGTAGTTCGACTTCTTGCCCTGCAGAATCATGCACAAGCGCTCGAAGCCCATGCCCGTATCGACGTTGCGCGCCGGAAGCTCCTCGAGCGAACCGTTGGCCTTGCGGTTGAACTGCATGAAGACCAGGTTCCAGATCTCGATCACCTGCGGGTGGCCGGCATTGACCATCTCGCGGCCCGGCTTTGCAGCGATCTCGGCCTCGTCACGCAGGTCGTAGTGGATCTCCGAGCAGGGGCCGCACGGTCCCGTCTCGCCCATCTCCCAGAAGTTGTCGTGCTTGTTGCCGCGGATGATGTGATCCTCGGGCAGGAAGCGGCGCCAGTAGTCGTAGGCCTCCTGATCGAAGGGCACGCCGTCCTCCTCCGAGCCCTCGAAGACGGTGGCATACATACGCTCGGCCGGCAGGTGGTAGACATCGTGCAGCAGCTCCCAGGCCCATGCGATCGCCTCCTTCTTGAAGTAGTCGCCGTAGGACCAGTTGCCCAGCATCTCGAACATCGTATGGTGGTAGGTGTCGTGTCCGACCTCCTCCAGGTCGTTGTGTTTGCCCGACACGCGAAGGCACTTCTGCGTATCGGCCGCACGCGGATACTTGCGCGGCGCATTGCCCAGGAAGATGTCCTTGAACTGGTTCATCCCCGCGTTGGTGAACATCAGCGTGGGGTCACCCTTCACCACCATCGGGGCCGAAGGAACGATTACGTGGCCCTTCGACGCAAAGAAGTCGAGAAAAGCCTGTCTGATTTTATTGGACTCCATCATATATTATCCTGTTTTCGCGTTCTTGTTTCGGGTTGCAAAATTACACATTTTAAACTAAATTTGCACCTCGCAGCAAGAGATTTTTCGGCAATGGGGCAAAAAGGTCACAGATTCGACAAAGAGGCACTCCGACACGGTGCCGACGAGCTGACGCATGAGGCACAGATCCTTACGCGCGACGTGGTGACGGCCCCCTTCCGACTGAAAACCTACCGCCTGATCCGCAAGATCCTCATCGGTTTCATCCTCGTCTCGATTGCCAACGTCCTCTTCTCCTACTTCTTCTACACGCCCAAGATGTACCGCATCCTGCGCGACAACCGCGAAACGGTCATCCGTTACCGCATCCTCCAGGACCGCATCCGCACGGCACAGCGCCGCGTCGACGAGATCCGCCACCGCGACAGCTACGTCTACCGCTCGCTCTTCTCGACCGACACGCTCTCGATCCCCGGCGTCTGGAAGCCCTACCCCGATTCGAAATACGCCCCGCTGGCCGACGACGACTACGCGCCGCTGATGGTCGGCACCTGGCGCCAGATCGACGCCCTGGCCCGCACGCTCTATCTCGAATCGGTCTCGATGGACGAGCTCCAGCAGCTCTCCCGGAACAAGGAGCAGCTGGCCATGGCCGTACCCGCCATCTGGCCCATCGACCGCAAGGCACTGCACAACAACCACATCGGCGCCTTCACCCCGCGCCGGTTCCACCCCGTGCTCCACCGCGTGATCGCCCACACGGGTGTCGACTTCGGCTGCGACCGCGGTACGCCCGTCTTCGCCACGGGCGACGCCGTCGTCGAGATCGCCTCCGAAAACGGATACAACGGCGGGTACGGACACCAGGTCCTTCTGAACCACGAATTCGGCTACAAAACCCGATACGCCCACCTGAGCGACGTGCTCGTCAAGCCCGGCGATACGGTCGTCCGCGGGCAGATCATCGCCCGAACCGGCAACACAGGCCGTTCGACCGGGCCCCACCTCCACTACGAGGTGATCCACAAGGGAGTCCCCGTCAACCCGATCAACTACTTCAACCGCGACATGACGGCCGAAGAGTATGAGCGTCTGATGGAGAACCTGCGCGAAACCAACTTCGAAAAGTATTGACGCCATGACCGGTAAGAAGGATCTCGAACGTCTCCGCCGACGCAAACGCCGCAAACAACGGATCTTGAGTGCAACCGTACACCTGTTCGTCTGGTTCGGCGTCGCCGTACTCTACTACATCGGCTTCTCGATCTTCTTCGACACGCCGTTCGAATATCAGCTCAAACACTCGACCGACCGCCTCCGCTCGGAATACCACGCCCTCGAACAGCGCTACGACTCGCTGTCGAGGGTCCTCGACAACCTCGCGGACCGCGATCGAAACGTCTTCCGCATCCTCTTCGAATCGGAGCCCTACGACTTCGAGGACGAGGTCGAACAGCGGCAGGCCGCCACCTACGAGAAGATCGTCGGACGCTCGACCCGCCAGCTCAAGCGCGAACTGAGGGAAGGAGTTCTCGCCATGGAGCAGCAGATGGTCCGGCTGAACGACTCCTACCTCGAACTCCAGGCCCGGATCGACACCGTCGGCAAGGGCTGCAACAACATCCCCTCGATCCAGCCCGTGATCAACAAACAGCTTACCCTGCTGACTGCCTCCTACGGCATGCGCATCCACCCCTTCTTCAAGACCCTGCAGTCGCATCAGGGCGTAGACTACACCATTCCCGAGGGTTCGCGCGTCTTCGCTACGGCCGACGGCGTGGTCCGCGACGCCTCGTCGCGAAATTCAACCCAGGGCCAGACCGTCGTCATCGACCACGGAAACGGATACGAAACCTCCTACAGCCACCTCTCGAAAATCAACGTCCGCAAGGGCCAGAGCGTCCGCCGCGGCGACATCATCGCCCTCTCGGGCGACACGGGCCTCTCGCTGGCACCCCACCTCCACTACGAGGTGCGCAAGGACGGCATGCGCGTCGACCCAATCCACTACTTCTTCATGGAGCTCACCCCGAGCGAATACCAGCGGCTGATGCGCATCGCACAGTCGGGCATGCAATCCTTCGACTGATGGCACCCGCAGGCAACGATACCCGAATCCGGCTGCTGCTGCTCGATTTCGACGGCACGCTGGCCGACACCCGTCGGGCCAATACGCTGGCCTATGTCGCCGCGCTGGGTGAGGCCGGCTATCCCCTGACCGGGGAGGAGTATGCGGCCCGCTACTTCGGCATGCGCTGCGAGGAGTTTCTCACGCAGTACGGCATCACCGACCCCGCCGAGCGCGAACGGATCCGTCGGCGCAAGATTGCCCTCTACCCGTCGTTCTTCGACTCGGTGCGGTTGAACCGCCCGCTGTGGGAGTTCTGCCGCCAGTTCCGCAGCCAGGGCGGCCGCGTATGGGTGGTCTCGACCGGAAGCCGCGCCAACATCGAAAACGTGATGCATCATCTTGGAATCGGAGGCCCCGACACCCCGGAGGACGAAGCTCCGCTCGGATGCGTCGACGGCATTCTCTCGGGGCAGGACATCGCCCGGGCCAAACCCCACCCCGACTGCTTTCTGGAGGTGATGCACCGCGAAGGGTGTTCGCCGCGCGAGACGCTCATCTTCGAAGATTCGCCGATCGGCATCGAGGCCGCCCGTCGAAGCGGTGCCGGCTACTTCGTCGTCAAGCTCTGACGGCAGAACAAACGCGGCAGAAGAGGGGACAAGGACCGGCAACAGTTGACAGAACAAACCTCACGACGGACCGGCAACGGCCAATCGGGAAGAGATGCAGCCGCCCGCAATACGTGCGGAAGCCCGCAATTCACACGAACCCGAGACCCGCACAAAACACTCCCAATTCACACAAAAAGCCCCAGGGAGTTTTCTCCCCGGGGCTTTTTATGCCTGTCGCCATTCGATCAGAAGCGCGGATCGTCGTACCGTCGGGGCGGCGTGGGCGGCTTCTGCTTCTTGGGTTTCTTCGGTTTTTGGGGTTTGCCAGGCTTTCCGGGCTTCTGCGGCCCGGGACGCTGCGGCCCGGGATGGTGGGGACCATAGCCCGGCGGAGGCGGCACCTCGTGGGGTGGACGGCGCGGCGGCCGAGGCCCGACGGGCCGGACGGGCCGGACGGCACATGAGGTGAACAGCAGTGAGAAGAGCAGGGTCGCAATCAGACCCACACTCCAGAATCGTCGCAGTTTCATGGTCGGAGGTGTTTAGGATTCTCTTACAAAGTTACACTTTTTTCCGGGACTGCAAAACTCTTTCCAGAACGGATCGTCCTCCCCGGTTGAGCCGAAAGACAAAACGAACCGGAAATACCGATCCCATACCCTACCGTTTGCAGATGATGTTGAAGTCGCAGTAGCGGCACGTATCCGCATCGGCACACTGCCGGAACGGTGTTGCCGGATCGTACATCTCGGCCAGCGTCGCGCGCACCAGCTCCTCGAAGCGTTCGGCATAGAGCGTATAGCGGCCGCCGCGGACGCCCGTCTCATGATCAACCAGCGTCGGGAGATACGTCTCCCGGTTCATCGCCCGCACGTAGTACAAGGTCGGCTCGGCATCGAGTCCCTGCGTGCGGTAGAGCATCATGGCGTAGAGCAGCGTCTGCAGGATGTTCGACAGGCGCTGCTTCCCCTCGCCGTGGAAGAGGCTGTCGAGCCCCGCGAACTCCAGATGCGGTGCCCCGGTCTTGTAGTCGACCACGCGCAGCGATCCGTCATCCAGCCGGTCGATGCGGTCGGCAATGCCCGCGAACTTCATCCGCAGCGTGCGCTCCCCGGCCCGGAAATCGAATCCGTACGAAACCGGCTGCTCGAGCCCCTGCACCGTGAAGCCGTCGTGCGCCGCGTCGTAGGGCATCACCCCGCCCCGCAGGTAGCGCGTCACGATATCCTTGACCAACAGCAGGTTGCCCGTATAGTCCTCCGTCGTGGCCTTCGGGTCGTTCAGGTAGTTCTCGTTGATCGACTCCTCGACGGCCCGGGCCACCTCCTTCGTGCGGAGCAGTGCGCGGAGCGTTGCGCCGGGGTGCGACTCGCCGACGATCCGCGTGTAGAGTTTCTGCAGCGCCGCGTGAAGGATCGTACCGAACATCGGCGCGTCGACCTCCTCCGAAATCTCGTCGTCGGTCTCCAGCCGCGCCACCGAGTGGAAGTAGAAGCGCAGCGGACACGCCACGTAGCGGTAAAAGGCCGTCGGCGAGAGGGTTGCCTTCGACGCCGGATCGGTGAAGCGCTCCAGGCGCTGCATCACCGCGGCATCCTTCGCCACCTCGATCGGTTCGCTCTGCGCCAGGTTGACGTCGACGCCCACCTCGATGCGCCGCAGCGGAATGCCGCTCTCGTAGTCGAGCTGGTAGATGTAGCGGCTCGGTTCGCCCGTCGACTTGTCGTCGGCATGCGAGCAGTAGACCA
>NZ_CALUHA010000033.1:0-27070 GCF_944320325.1 Alistipes megaguti | reverse complement strand
TCCTGTCAGAGGTGCTGTATATATGACGTAATATATTATAAATGAGTCTCTAAACTAAAAATTAACTAAGTATTGATGTATGGAAGTAAACAATAAAACAGCTCCCGTTACGGGACAACAGGATCAGAATACCATATCACTGGATTTAATGAACCGTATGAAATTGCATGGCATGGCAGAGGCTTTCAGGGAAAGTCTTGCCGGCACCACTCCGCAATCCATGACTGCGGACACGTTCCTTTCCATGCTCCTTGCACGCGAATGGGACTATCGTGCGCAGGCTGCCATTGCACGGCTTACCAAGAATGCGGCATTCCGTTACAAGGCCTATATTGAACAGGTCGACTATGCCACGAACCGGGGGCTGGATCGCAACCAGATGGAACGTCTCGCCACCCTTGATTTTGTGCATAAGGCACAGAACCTTTTCATTACCGGTTCTTCAGGAACGGGGAAAAGCTATCTGGCCTGCGCCCTCGGCCAAGAAGCATGCAAAAGGGGATTCCGTACCTTATATGCCAATGCCCCGAAACTGCTCGGAGCGCTGAAAGTCGCCAAAGTCAAAGGTACACTTGAGACGGAACTCAAGAAGATTGAGCGATGCCAGTTACTCATCCTTGACGACCTGTTCATCGTGCCTCTCGACGCCAAGGAGCGTCCCATACTGCTTGACATCATCGAGGACAGGCATGAACGGAAATCCATCATCATCACATCGCAGTACCCCTCCTCCAACTGGTACGACATGGTAGGTGACCCGACAATTGCCGATGCAATCCTTGACCGCATCATACATACGGCTCATACCATAGAGTTATATGGTGAAAGTATGCGAAAGTTAAGGTCTAAGAAAAACGGGAAATTTTAAAAGGGTAAAATAAAATTGACCCCCAACACCAGGACTTTAAAGGGTCAATCATATTGTAGCCAAAGGTGGGCAAATCCTGTTTGGCCAAAAGGGTCAAAGTCGCGTGGCTTTTCCATCCAGCACACGGAAACGGTGTCCGTCGAGCAGCAGATAGCTGCACTGTCTGAGGAGTGGAAGCCCGTGGACGCTATCAGCCCCGAGGCGTTGGTGAGCGAGGACGAGAACTACATCATCGTCCCCGTTCCCTACGACCAAGGGGAGCGTATCGCCTACCGCTACGAGAAACGCTACGACTATCAGCGTATCAAGCAGCAGGTGGCTGACCTCAAGCAGGCTCTCACGGACAGCGACTACAAGGTGATGAAGTGCTACGAGGCTTCTATGCTGGGACAGCCTATGCCCTACGACATCGAGGAGGTGCACGCGGAACGGCAGGCGATGAGGGACAAAATCAACGAATTAGAGCCTCTTTTGCCACAAATTGCCCCGAAAGTGATTACAATATAATCACAATTCACTACCTTTGTACAAAACTCTATTAAAATTTAGAACTCATGGATGTATTGAGCGAAATAGTGAAAGTTGTTGTCCTGGCAGTCAGCTCGCTTGGGGGTATAGGGCTGATAAAATTCCTGTTCTTTATGAAGCCTGAACGCCGAATGAAAAACATCGAGGCTGACGAAAAGGAGCTGAATGTAATGAAATCTCTTGTAGAGAGCTTGCAGAAGCGCATCGAACAGCAGGACGAGAAAATCAAGGAACTGAATGAACGTCTTGACAAGTTGTACATAGAGAAGCACCAGCAGGAAAGGGAGAACAACGCACTGATACGCGAGAACAATGAACTGAAACTTGCCCTCAAAGAGGCGGAACACAATGTCTGTGTTCGCCCTGATGATGAGTGTTTCAAAGGTCGGCTGCCGAAGCGCACATACTGTCGCCTTAAAAAACTCGCCGCTGGGGATTATGATGCGTTCTATGAGTGCGGTCAAGAAACAGACAACAAAGATGAGAATGAAGATAGCTGAATACCTGAAAAGCCTGATAAAGGCGGACACGCTTGACAGCAGTAAGTCGTTTGCACTCGTGCTGTCAAGCCTTGTCGGGGCTTTAATAGGTCTGTGCGTATGCTTCTGCCTGATATGGGACGTATGCACCAACGGATACTTGAAAACCGAGCTCGATGCTTTGGGATTGTTCATGCTTTGCATAGGCGGCTTCATGGCAGGAGGAGGTATTAACAAGGCATTGAGTGAAAAGAGAAACAACAGGGACAAACCAATAAACAAGGAAGGATAAACAATGAAAGAAAAAATCTTGAATTGGGTCGGTACTGACGGCCTTCTGCACATCATCTGCAGCGTTATCATCGTTAGCGTACTCAACGTACTGCTCCCACTTTGGGCGGCTGTTTTGATTACGGCGATTGTAGGGATTGGTAAGGAGTTCATTTGGGACAAGTGGCTCAAGAGAGGGACTTTCGAGAAAAAAGACCTTTTGTGCGACCTTATCGGCATAGTCATCGGTTGTTTGTAGAATTAGGGACTGTATTATGAAAGTTCTGATTGACAACGGACATGGGGTTGACACAGCAGGAAAGCGTTCCCCAGACGGCTCTTTGAGGGAGTACAAGTACACGCGAGAGATAGCCGCTCGTGTTGTCGCTGAATTGAAAAAACAGGGCTGCGACGCAGAACAACTTGTGCCAGAGGAGGATGACATCAGCATACGGGAACGCTGCCGCCGCGTAAACGAGATATGCAGTAGCGAGGGAGCGCGGAACGTGCTTCTCGTCTCCGTACACTGCAACGCGGCTGGCGACGGATCGGGCTGGATGAACGCACGCGGCTGGTCGGCGCATGTCTCTCTGAACGCTTCGACGAACAGCAAGATATTTGCCAGACGATTGATAGCTGCCGCAGAGGGTGAGGGGCTGAAAGTGAGAAAATATGCGCAACAAGTTCCTTACTGGCCGCAAAACCTCGCTATCTGTAGAGATACGAAATGCCCTTCCGTTCTGACAGAAAACCTCTTCCAAGACAACCGAGAGGACGTTGCGTTCCTGCTATCTGACGAGGGCAAGGAAGTGATAACCGCTCTGCACGTCAACGGCATCATGTCCTACATTAAGGAGGGCTGATTATGAAAAGTGAGCTGATAAAGTGCCTGTTCATACTGGTACTCGGAATGCTGTTAGGGGCAACGGTGATAGCTCGGCTCTTCCCAAACAGCCGCTTGCATAACACGGTTTGTGATGCGGTCGTGTGCGACACTACTACTGTTTACGACACAGTACGGGTGTATAAGCCCGTACCGCGAGATAGCGTCGTGATACGCTACATCACGGAGGTAGTGAAAGTGACGAGGGAGGAGGAGCAGCCAACCATTGCTGATGAGTCGGAGCCTGCGCAAGCAATCACCGTTGACGTTACCTCAGCGGACAGCGTGAGGGTGAACGTGCCTATCACGCAGAAAGTGTATGAGACGGACGACTACCGCGCCTACGTGAGCGGCTACCAGCCGTCGCTCGACAGCCTGCTATTCAAGCAGCCTACGCAGATAGTCCGCATCAAGGAAAAGCCCAAGCGGTGGGGCATCGGCGTTCAGGTCGGCTATGGCTTCACGCCGCAGGGTGCGCAGCCGTATATCGGGGTGGGAATATCATATAACCTGTTCAGATTTTGACGGCTTCGGGGAAATTGCTACCTTTGCCCTGACCGGCGGAATGCCGAGCCACCATTTCGCCCCGTTTAGGCTGGTTTTACTGCTGTTTTGTTGCTATTCTGTGGTAATCGGTAGGCGAAAATTGTTTCTTTTAATTGGTTTTCAATAGGTTATATACTGGACCTGACATTCTGCGTCGAAAATAACACTACCATGTCGGAAATCGCAACCCATCTGGCACATATCCGCGAAACCCTCCCGGCGGGGGTGACGCTCGTTGCCGTATCGAAAACCCACCCTGCGGAGATGATCCGCGAGGCCTACGAAGCCGGTCAGCGCATCTTCGGCGAAAGCCGCCCCCAGGAACTGCGCGAGAAGTACGAGACGCTGCCCCGGGATATCGAGTGGCACATGATCGGCCACCTGCAGACCAACAAGATCAAATACATCGCGCCGTTCGTGGCGATGATTCAGTCGGTGGACAGCGCACGGCTGGTTGAGGCCATCCAGAAGGAG
Organism: Alistipes megaguti; assembly: GCF_944320325.1. Lineage (NCBI taxonomy): Bacteria > Pseudomonadati > Bacteroidota > Bacteroidia > Bacteroidales > Rikenellaceae > Alistipes > Alistipes megaguti. The sequence goes on along the minus strand of NZ_CALUHA010000033.1, from coordinate 23,022 downwards.
GCGGCCAAGTGCGGCCGCGTGATCGACATCCTGCTCGAGATCCACGTCGCCGCCGAGGAGACCAAGACGGGCTGGGATCCGGCCGAACTGCACGACTACCTCGCCACGAACCCCTTTTCCGCGCTGCCCAACCTGCGCGTGCGCGGCGTGATGGGCATCGCCACCAACACCGACGACGAGGCGGTCATCCGCCGCGATTTCGACGCGCTGCGCCACTGCTTCGAGGAGCTGCGTCCGCGCTTCGGCGAGGCGTTCGACACCCTCTCGATGGGCATGTCGCACGACTACCGGCTGGCCGTTGCGTGCGGTTCGACGATGGTGCGTGTCGGCTCGTCGATCTTCGGCGAACGCGACTACTCGAAATGATTCGTTTCAGAACCGTACCCGAAGCGGAAAGCGGCCCGTATCGGCTGCTTTGAACCGGCGCGGAGCCGGTGATTCACCGCCGTCGCCCGCCTCTCGAACAACGTAACTTATTTATATGCATATGAAGATCGGATTTATCGGATTCGGAAACATGGCCCAGGCACTGGCCCGCGGACTGGTGCGCGGCGGAGCCGTCGAGGCCGCCTGCATCGGGGCCTGCGCCCGCGATCGGGCCAAACTGCAACGCAATACGGAGCCTCAGGGCTTCCGGGCCTTCGACACGGCGGCCGAAGTGGCGGAGTTCGCCGACGTGGTCATCATCGCCGTGAAACCCTATCAGGTCGAGGGGGTTGTTACGCCGATTCGTGAGACGTTGAAGCAGAAGATCGTCGTTTCGGTGGCTGCCGGGGTGACGTTCGACGACTATGAGCAGATGCTCGCCCCCGGTACGGCCCATCTGAGCACGTGTCCCAATACGCCGGTGGCCGTCTGCGAGGGGATCGTCGTCTTCGAACGCCGCCACTCGCTCTCGCCCGAACAGCTGGCTTCGCTCGAGGAGCTCTTCTCGCACGTCGGGCTGGTGCTGTCGGTCGAGACCTCGCTGCTGGGGGTGGCCGGGACGATCTGCGGCTGCAGTCCGGCCTTCGTGGCGATGTTCATCGAGGCCTTGGCCGATGCGGCGCTCAAGTACGGTATTCCGCGTGCCGATGCCTACCGGATGGTGAGCCAGATGATCGTCGGCACGGGCAAGCTGCAACTTGAGACGGGACAGCATCCCGGCGTAATGAAGGATGCCGTCTGCTCGCCGGGCGGTACGACGATCGTGGGTGTAGGGGAACTCGAACGCGAGGGCTTCCGCGGATCGGTCATCGCGGCCATCGACGCCATTCTGGGCTGACCGCGCCCTCCTTCCGGCTGCGGCACCGACCCGCGGCGCAACCGGAAAAGAGAGAGGATCGCACATGTGCGATCCTCTCTCTTTTGCACCGTCTCGATTCGGGAGCGTCCGATAGCTGCTGAAACCCGGTGAGGCTCGGCCGCCTCTAAAACCGGTCTCTTAGACCGGTACCTTTTGGTGTCAAAAGGTACCACCAAAACCATCCGCAAGTCGCTTTCGCGGGAATCGGACAAAGGCCAAGCTGGGCGGGTGCAGAAAGATCGAGCCTATTCAGCCTCCCGCTCCTGGCGCTCGTCCTTTGCCCGATTCTTTTTCCGCTGCAAGCGAAGTGCGGAAATTGCTTTTCTTCGAACGTACGGGCGTCCATTTGCTAAAGAAACCCGGTAAGGCCCGGCCGCCCATAGAACCGGCTTCTTAGACCGGGAGCGTCCGATTGCTGCTGAACCCCGGTAAGGCCCGGCCGCCTCTAAACCCCACCTCTTAGGTGGGCCGCCCATAGAACCGGTCTCTTAGACCGTTAGCGGACGCGCAGCGTGCGGCCAATGCGCAGGATGGTGGTCGACTTGATGCCGTTCAGACGGCAGATGTTCGACACCGTGGTACCGTAACGGCGAGCTATGGCACCGAGCGTATCGCCCGAACGGATCTTGTGATAACGCATGGCGGCCTTTTCGGCAGCCTCCTTCTTGTCCTGCTCCTCGTTGGCGATCTCGTCGTCGAAATCCTGCCCGGCGTTGGAATTGATGTTGAAGAAGGACTTCTTCAGCAGGAACGTTTCGCGGCAGAGCATGCCGTTCTTGAAGTCGATCAGCCGTTCGGGGTCGAAGGCCTGTCCGTAGTAGCGGGTCTCGAAGTGGAGGTGCGGACCGGTCGAACGGCCCGTCGAACCGCCTTTGCCGATGACGTGGCCCGCCTCGACCCAGTCGCCGGGTTGGACCAGACGCTCCGAGAGGTGGCCGTAATAGGTCTCCAGTCCGTTGTCATGGCGGATGATGACCAGATTGCCGTAGCCGCGCACATATTGCGAGATGCGCACCCGTCCGCAGAAGGTCGCATAGACCGGTTCGCCCATCTTGAGCGGCAGATCGACACCCTGGTGGCGGCGTCCGCGGCGCGGTCCGTACTTGCCGCGGGGATTCACCGCACCCTTGTAGGGATAGTGGTAGCTCTTCGTCGAGTCGATCAGGTCGATGACCACCGACTGCGGCAGCGAAGCGATGCTGACATCCTTGTAGGGAAAGAGCGAGATCGTGTCCCAATACTTTTCGAAGATCGTGCTGTCCTTGGCCACGGCGCGGTTGCGGACGTATTTCCAGGTGTTGTTGCCGTAGAGGATGACGTAGAGGGCGTCGTTTCCGGAGTTGAGCGTGTCGAGGACGGTCAGTCCGTTGGTATCGAACGTCGATTCGATCTGTTTGCGGCGCAGACGCAGCTGCAGGTTGGCCACCGAATCGGCCGCCGACTGTTCGGGATCGACCCGGGCGGTCGGAGACGATGCCGTACGGGCCGCACGGGCCTCGAGCTGCGCCTGCATGTTGTCGAGCAGCGTCTGCAGCGAGTCGATGGCGACGCTCTGCACGTCGGAGACGTGGCGCAGTGAGTCGGCTTCGGCCATCGCTTCGACGGTCTGTTCGAGGAGTTTGACCCGTGAGGGACGGGGCGATCGGGCGTCGGCCGTTGCGGCCAGCGAGAGGGCTGCCAGCGGCAGCAGGTATTGTTTCATCTTCTTCATACGTTGCGTTTCGGTTGGACCGCTCCGGACGGGCGCAGCGGCCGTTCACTTTTCGATTGCCGGGATTCTTCCTCCCGACTTTTCAAGGGGTTTTCCCCGGGGACTCTTTTCGGGGAGCGCTTTGCTCTTCCCGATTGGCCACTTCCCCGGCATTTTCTTCCCCCCCCGGATTCTGTCAGCCCCGTTTGATCAACTCTTCGGCGGCCTCGAGCTGGTGGTAGAACTCCTCGCCGAAGCGGCGGATGATCGGTTCGCGCAGCGCCTTGTAGACCGGGATTCCCAGTTTGGCGCCGCACTTGCGGGCCGGGGCACAGACCGACCAGCGGTGGTAGTTCAGGCCGAGTGTGCCGTTCGAGAAGCGCATGACGCGGATTGGATAGAGGTGGCACGAGATCGGTTTGCGGAACGCGGTCTTGCCCTCCATCCAGGCCTTCTCGATGGCGCACAGCGTCACGCCGTTCTCCTGACAGGCGTAGGCGCACTGGGCGTCGTTGACGAGCGGCGTGGTCCGATCACCCTCTTCGTCGAGGACCATGAAGCCCTGCCGTTCGACGGCCTCCACCCCCTCGCCCGTCATGTAGGGACGGTAGTTCGGGTATTCGCGGCGGAGGATCTCCTCTTCGTCCTCCTCCAGCGGGGCTCCGGCGTTGCCTTCGACGCAGCAGATCCCCTTGCACTGCGCCAGATCGCACGCAAAGCATTCGCGCAGCAGATCGACGCTCACGATCTTGTCATCAATCTCGATCATTTGCGGCACGTATCGGCGATAATCAGATCATACAGTTCACCGAGCGACATGCCCATCTGTCGGGTCTGCTTCGGGACGATGCTTCCGGCGCTCATGCCCGGAATCGAGTTCAGCTCGATGAAGTAGGGCTTGCCTTCGGGGGTGACGATGAAATCGACCCGCACGATGCCCGAGCAGCGGCATGCGCGGTAGGCTTCGCGCGTCATGCGGTTCAGCTCGGCGCGCACCTCATCCGGGATCGGTGCCGGGGTGATCTCCTCGGAGCGTCCGGCCGTGTATTTGGCCTCGTAGTCGAAGAAGTCGTTCTTGGGAACGATCTCCGTGATGGGGAAGATATACTCCTTTTCACGGGTGACGAGGATGCCGCACCCCATCTCACGGCCCGTGATGCACTCCTCGATGAGAATCTCGCCGCCCTGGGCGAAGGCGGCCTCGATGGCGGCGGGAAGCTCCGCAGCCGTGTGGACCTTCGTCACGCCGAACGACGAACCGTTGGCATTGGGCTTCACGAAGAGCGGGAGTCCCAGATCGGCGACAATGGCCTCGGCATCCCACGCCTCGCCGCGGCGCAGGAAGTGTTCGCGGGCCAGGTTGACGCGTCCGGCCAGCGTGCGCTTGGTGGTGATCTTGTCGAAGGTGACGACCGTCGAGACCATCGAGCACGACGAATAGGGAATACCCATCATGTCGAGATAGCCCTGCAGACGGCCGTCCTCGCCCGGGGTGCCGTGGATGAGAATCAGCGCGTAGTCGAAAATCTTGTGTTCGCCGTCGATCGTAATCGAGAAATCGTTCTTGTCGACCTGCCACTGTCGGCCGTCGGGCGTCGTGTGGTGCCAGTCGCGGTGATGGAGGTCGATGACCGTGATATCGTATTTCGTGTGATCGAGCGCCGCTTCGATCTGTGCGGCACTTTGCAGGGCGATCTCCCGCTCGGGAGAGTCGCCGCCCGCCAGGAGGGCGATCTTCAGTCGTGTCATTTTCAGGGGTTGTAGATGTCTTTGTATCGGAATTCGAAAATCTCCTGCACCATCTGGGCAAACTGCCGGGCCTCGACGTGGTTGGCGTCGATGCGCAGCACGGCGTTGAAGTCGTTCAGCGCCGGGCCCCACTCGCTCAGGCGGTAATGGAGCTTGCCGCGTTCGAGCAGCAGTTCGATGTCGTCGGGGTGTGCGGCGAGTTGTGTGGTGAGGACCGCGATGCGGGTTGCGGGGCTCCAGAGCCCCTTCTTGCGGATGTATTCGAGGACCTTCGGGGCGAGCATCGCCGAGACATCCTCGCCGCGCGTGATGCGGTCGCGGATCCCGGTCGAGGCGATGTCGAGCAGCGGGGCTTCGTCGAGCAGCGTGATGCGTCCCTCGAAGCCCGAGACGCTCTCGCCGCCGCGCCGCGGATAGACGTAGACCGGATATTCGAGGATTCGGTCGTACTCCTTCCAGCCGTCGAGGCGGGCGATCTGGTCGCTGCCCATCAGGATCGAGAACTCCATCTCCGCACCGCAGTTCTCCTGCAGATAGCGCAGCGTGTCGATCGTATAGGAGGGTTTCGGCAGCAGCATCTCCACTATCGAAGGTTTGATCCGTTCGGGATATTTCGATGCGGCGCAGGCGATCTCGGCCATCTCGAAGCGGTCGAGTTCGGGGGCCAGCGCCTCCTCCTGCTTGTAGGGGCTCTGGGGCGAGACGATCAGCGCCACCTCGTCGCACAGCCCGCGGTCCAGCACATACTCCGCCAGGGCGATGTGGCCCTTGTGGATCGGGTTGAATGACCCGAAATAGAGCATTTCTCGTTTCATGGCTATCGGGCAAAGAATTCGTCGAGAATGGCGCACGCTCCGGCCACGGCCTCGTCCAGACGGTCGTTGACCACCACATGGTCGAACTCCGGGGCCTTTGTCAGTTCGAACTCGGCCTTGGCCACACGGCGTTCGATGGCCTCGGGGGCATCCGTGCCGCGTGCGACGAGCCGCCGGCGCAGCTCCTCGACCGAGGGGGCCTTGATGAAGATCGAGCAGGCATCCCGACCGAAGATCCGCTTGAGGTTGATGCCGCCCAGGACGTCGACGTCGAAGACGATCACGTGACCCTTCTCCCAGATGCGCTCCACTTCGCTGCGCAGCGTGCCGTAGCAGGTGCCCTTGTAGACCTCCTGCCACTCGACGAAGCGCCCCTCGCTGACGGCCCGTGCGAACTCCTCGGGCGAGAGGAAGTAGTAGTCCACGCCGTTGCGCTCCTCACCGCGCGGGGCGCGGCTCGTGGCCGAGATCGAGAATTCGAGCTGCGGATAGCGGCGGAGCAGCTCCCGGACGATGGTTGTCTTGCCTGAGCCGCTCGGGGCCGAAAATATGATGACTTTTCCCATTTTGGTAACTCTTGTCGGTTAGGACGGGTATCTGATCCGGAGGGCGGATCGGCGGGATGCGCGGCCGGCCGTTGCCGCCGCCCGGGTTCCCGTCTCTTCCCCCCCCCTCTGCTGCGGACTCCCTACAGAATGTTGAGCACCTGCTCCTTGATCTTTTCCAGTTCGTCCTTCATCTTGACGACGAGGATCTGGATGTTCGTCTCGTTGGCCTTCGAGCCCATGGTGTTGATCTCGCGGCCCATCTCCTGGGCAATGAATCCCAGCTTGCGGCCCACGGCCTCCTCCGAGGCGGCCACCTCGCGGAAATAGCGGCAGTGGTTGGTCAGACGCACCTTCTCCTCGGTGATGTCGAGCTTCTCGAGGTAGAAGATCATCTCCTGTTCGAGGCGGTTGCGGTCGACCTCGACGGGGAGTTTCGAGAGGTTGTCCAGAATGCGCGTCCGGATGGTCTCCGTACGGGCCTGTTCGAAGGGGATGACCTCGTTCTTGTACTGTTCGATCAGATCGACGCGGCGCAGCAGGTCGGCGATGAGCGTGGCCCCCTCCTGCGAGCGGAAGGCGTCGAGCCGCGCGGCGGCCTCTTCGACGGCCTTGAGCAGCACGGCGTGCTCCTCGTCGGAGATCGTCTCGGCCTCCGTCGAAACCACCTCGGGCAGCCGCATGAGTGTCTGCATCGCCGCGGCATCCCACCCTGCCGTGCTGCAGTCCAGTCCGGCACCGGCGGCCGCCTCGCGCAGCTGTCGGGCATAGGCGGCAAAGACTTCGCGGTTGATGCGGGCCGAGGTTTCGACGCTCTGGCTCTCGATCGAGACGAAAAGGTCGATCTTTCCGCGCTGGAGCCGCTGCTGGATCAGATTGCGGATTTCGTATTCCGACTGCCGGTAGAGGGCCGGGAGCCTCAGGGCGAGGTCCAACTGCTTGGAATTCAGCGAGCGGATCTCGACGGTGATCTTCTTATTCTGGATTTCGGCCTCGGCTTTTCCGAAGCCGGTCATGGATTTGATCATAGGTCAGCCTTGCTTGATTCAGGCAACAAAAGTAGTAAAAACAAATCAAAAAGGCGACGAATCGTCCGGCGGAATGAAATTTATTTGGCGATCTTTGGTTTTTATAAATTATTTTTATTTATATTTGTGTTAGAAAATTAACAGACCGAAATTCGAATAACCAAATCTCATAACAATTTATTATGAAAAAGCACAATTTCAATGCGGGACCGTCCATTCTTGCGGACGAAGTGATCGAAAAAGCAGCCAAGGCCGTACTCGATTTCAACGGATCGGGACTTTCGATTCTTTCGATTTCGCACCGCACGAAGGACTTCGACGCCGTGATGGCCGAGGCCGACGCGCTTTTCCGTGAACTGCTCCACATTCCGGACAACTACAAGATCATCTATCTGGGCGGAGGTGCGAGCACCTATTTTTATGAGATTCCCGCCAACTTCCTGGGCAAAAAGGCCGGCTACGTCAATACGGGCGTCTGGTCGAAGAAGGCCATCAAGGAGGCCAAACGCTACGGCGAAGTGGAGGTCGTAGCTTCGTCCGAGGACCGCAACTTCACCTATATCCCCAAGGGATTCACCATTCCCGAGGATCTGGACTACCTGCACATCACCTCGAACAATACGATCTACGGTACGGAGTACCACGAGGATCTGACCTCGCCCGTGCCCCTGATCGCCGACATGTCGTCCGACATTCTGTCGCGTCCGGTCGACGTGACGAAATACGCCATGATCTACGGCGGTGCGCAGAAGAACCTGGCTCCGGCCGGCGTGGCCTTCGGCATCATCCGCGAGGAGATGCTCGACCGCATCGTGCGCGACCTGCCGACGATGATGTCCTACCGCACGCACGTCGAGAACAACTCGATGTTCAACACGCCTCCCGTCTTCCCGATCTACGTGCTGATGGAGACGCTGCGCTGGCTGAAGTCGATCGGAGGCGTTCCCGAAATCTACCGCCGCAACCAGGAGAAGGCCGCCCTGCTCTACGACGAGATCGACCGCAACCCGTTGTTCCGCGGTACGGTCGAGAAGGAGGACCGCTCGCTGATGAATATCTGTTTCGTCATGCAGGAGGGCTACGAGGATCTGGCTCCCGAATTCCTCGAGTTCACCAAGAGCCGCGACATTGTGGGCATCAAGGGTCACCGTCTGGTGGGTGGCTTCCGTGCCTCGTGCTACAACGCGCTGCCGATCGAGAGCGTGCGCGTGCTGGTGGAGTGCATGCAGGAGTTTGCTGCGAAATACGCCAAATAACAGCACCTTATGGCACTCGTGACGCGCGTCCCGGCCGGTTACGATACCCTTACGGGCGAAGTGAAGGCCTGGGATTATCAAGAAATGTTGAACAACGAAATTTTGAAACCCATGAAGATACTGGTAGCTACGGAGAAGCCTTTTGCCAAGAAGGCGGTCGACGGCATCCGCGAGATCGTCGAAATGGCCGGTTATGAACTGGCGCTGCTCGAAAAATACACGGACAAGGCACAGTTGCTGGAGGCCGTGGCCACGGCCGATGCGCTGATCGTGCGCAGTGACAAGGTCACCTCGGAGGTGATCGCCGCAGCGAAGAACCTCCGTATCGTGGTACGCGCCGGCGCGGGCTACGACAACGTCGACCTGGCAGCCGCCACCGAGCGCGGCATCGTGGTGATGAACACCCCGGGGCAGAATTCGAACGCCGTGGCTGAACTGGCCATCGCCATGATGATCTACATGGCCCGCAACCGCTTTACGCCCGGTACGGGCTCGGAGATCCAGGGCAAGACGCTCGGCATCCATGCCTACGGCCATGTCGGCCGGCTGGTGGGTCGAAAAGGCAAGGCACTGGGAATGAACGTCGTAGCCTACGATCCGTTCCTGACCGATCCGGAGGTCTTCGCGGCCGACGGCGTCGAGCAGGTGGCTTCGGTCGAGGAGCTCTACAAGCGGGCCGACTACCTCTCGCTGCACATCCCCGCCACGGAGCAGACCAAGGGCTCGATCGGCTATGAGCTGCTGATGTCGATGCCCAAGGGTGCCACGCTGGTCAATACGGCCCGCAAGGAGGTGATCGACGAGGCCGGGCTGATGCAGGCGCTGACCGAACGCGAGGATCTGAAGTACATCACCGACATCGCCGCCGGCAACCAGGCCGAGCTGGACGAGAAGTTCGGCAAACGGGTCTTCGCTACGGCGAAGAAGATGGGTGCCGAGACGGCCGAGGCCAACATCAATGCCGGACTGGCCGCCGCAAACCAGATTGTCGATTTTCTGAAGAACGGCAACCGGAGGTTCCAGGTCAATAAATGACCGGGCCGCGCGGAAGTTGAGAAAGGCGGGTGCGACGTGTACGGACCCGCCTTTCTTACCTTGAACGATGAACAACCTGAAACAATAACCGACAAAGAGAAACTATGGTACGTATCAAACCGTTCCGGGCGGTCCGACCGCCCAAGGAGCATGCCGCCGAGGTGGCGTCGCGTCCGTACGACGTGCTGAATTCGGCCGAAGCGAAGGCCGAAGCGACGGAGCGCTCGCTGCTGCATATCATCAAACCCGAGATCGATTTCGAACCCATTGCCGACGAGCATTCGCAGGAGGTCTACGACAAGGCCGTGGAGAATTTCCGCGCCTGGCAGAAGAAGGGATGGCTGCAACAGGATCCCGAGGAGTACTATTATATCTATGCGCAGACGATGGAGGGCCGCACGCAGTACGGACTGGCCATGTGCTGCCATTTCGAGGACTACCTCTCGGGCGCCATCAAGAAGCATGAGCTGACGCGCCCCGACAAGGAGGAGGACCGCATGATCCACGTGCGCAACCAGCAGGCCAACATCGAGCCGGTCTTCTTCGCCTACCCCGACAATGCGGAGATTGACGCCATCGTTGCGGACGTGGTTGCGCACAATGCCCCGGAGTACGACTTTACGGCGGCCGACGGTTTCGGCCACAAGCTGTGGGTGATCCGCGACCGCAAGACCAACGACCGCATCACGGAGATCTTTGCCGGGATTCCGGCGCTCTACGTGGCTGACGGCCACCACCGTACGGCTGCCGCCGCCCGCGTGGGCGCCGAGTGCCGCGCGAAGAATCCCAACCATACGGGCACGGAGGAGTACTGCTACTTCCTGGCCGTGACGTTCCCGGCCAGCCAGCTGCGGATTATCGACTACAACCGCGTGGTGAAGGATCTCAACGGCCTGACTCCCGCGGAGCTCATCGAGCGGCTCAAGGAGTCGTTCGAGGTCGAGGACAAGGGAACGGAGGAGTACCGTCCGACGGGGCTGCACAACTTCTCGATGTACCTCGAGGGGCACTGGTGGAGCCTGACGGCCAAGCCGGGCACGTACGACGACAACGACCCGATCGGGGTGCTGGATGTGACCGTACTGTCGAATCTGGTGCTGGACCGGATCCTCGGGATCAAGGATCTGCGCACCTCGAAGCGGATCGACTTCGTGGGCGGTATCCGGGGGCTGGGCGAGCTGAAGCGCCGGGTCGACAGCGGCGAGATGAAGGTGGCCTTTGCGCTCTACCCCGTCTCGATGCAGCAGCTGATCAACATCGCCGACACGGGCAACATCATGCCGCCGAAGACAACGTGGTTCGAGCCGAAACTGCGTTCGGGCATGGTGATCCACTCGTTCGCCGAGGAGAAGACCAAATAGCAGCCGGCGGATCGGTTGTCCGGTCCGTTGTCGAGAGAAAAGGGGCGATACGGTTGAGGCCGGATCTCCCCTTTTTTTGCTCATGACCTTACGGACGTGGCAGCCGCAACGACGGGATTCCTCGTCGTGTTTATCGGCGGCTCGCTGGTCTTTGTGGTCTGGGCCATTTTCTTCCTGGTGTGGTTTTGCACGGCGGGAACTCCCGGCGAAAACCCCTATGGCCCCGATCCCAAACAGACGGAGGACTGATGCGAAAAACACGATTCCGGCTCGGATCCCCCCGCCCACCGGCAGGGAGGATGCTGAAAGCACAATTATATTACGAATCGACGAGAATTTATAACGAAAATAAAAGTGAGCACGGAAAATTTCGTATATTTGTAAGCAACTTAACAATAACAATTGACGTTATGGCAAAGATCAAAGGAACTATCGTCGTTGACAGAGAGCGCTGTAAGGGGTGCGGAGTTTGCGCCTCGGTGTGCCCGTGCAATGTTCTTGCCCTGTCGGCGGAGGTGAACAGTAAAGGCTACCAGGTGGCCTGGATGGCGAATCCCGATGCGTGCACGGGCTGCGCTTCGTGTGCGGTGATTTGCCCTGACAGCGTCATCACGGTTTATCGTCAAAAATTCGAATAAGCGATGGCAGAGAAGGAAGTAAAACTGATGAAAGGCAACGAAGTGATCGCCTATGCGGCGATTCGCTACGGTTGCGACGGATATTTCGGCTATCCGATCACCCCGCAGTCCGAGGTGATGGAGACACTTATGGAGCTCAAACCGTGGGAGACAACCGGTATGGTGGTGCTCCAGGCCGAATCGGAAGTCTCGTCAATCAATATGGTATATGGTGGCGCCGCCACGGGCAAACGGGTCATGACTTCGTCGTCGAGCCCCGGTATCAGCCTCATGTCCGAGGGGCTGAGCTACCTGGCCGGTGCGGAGCTGCCCTGCCTGGTGATCAACTGCCAGCGCGGCGGCCCGGGTCTGGGTACGATCCAGCCTTCGCAGGGCGACTATTTCCAGGCTGTCAAGGGTGGCGGTCACGGTGACTACCACCTGATCGTCTTCGCCCCGAACTCCGTGCAGGAGATGCACGACCACGTGGCCGAAGCCTTCGATCTGGCCTTCAAGTACCGCAACCCGGCCATGATCCTGGCCGACGGCGCCATCGGTCAGATGATGGAGAAGGTGGTGCTGGCTCCGCAGCGTCCGCGTCGTACGGACGAGGAGATCAAGGCCGAGTGCCGCTCGTGGGCAACCTACGGCAAACCGGCCGACCGTCCGCGCAACATCGCCACGTCGCTCGAACTGCAGTCGGAGAAGATGGAGATCATCAACAAGCGGCTGCAGGAGAAGTACAAGGCGCTGGAGGAGAACGAGGTGCGCTACGAAGCCATCGAGTGCGACGATGCGGAATACGTCATCGTGGCCTTCGGATCGTCGGCCCGCATCTGCTCGGCGACGGTCGAGATGGCCCGTGCTGAGGGGCTGAAGGTGGGTCTGCTGCGCCCGATCACGCTCTACCCCTTCCCGACCAAACAGCTCGCCGAACTGGCCGCACGCGGCGTGAAGGGCTTCCTGTCGGCCGAACTCAATGCCGGACAGATGGTCGAGGACGTGCGTCTGGCGGTCAACGGCAAGGCTCCCGTGGAGCACTACGGACGTCAGGGCGGCATGATGTTCACCCCCGACGAGGTGCTTCAGGCCCTGAAGGAAAAACTGATTAAAAAGTAGAAACGATGGCAGAGGTTGAAATCAAACAGGAGAATCTGGTTTACGCAAAACCGAAACTCATCACCGATAATGTCATGCACTATTGCCCGGGCTGCAGCCACGGCACGGTGCACAAACTCGTCGCCGAGGTGATCGACGAAATGGGCCTCGCAGACCGTACGGTGGGCATTTCGCCCGTAGGCTGCTCGGTCTTCGCCTACAATTACATTGATATCGACTGGATCGAGGCCGCCCACGGACGTGCACTGGCCATCGCTTCGGCCGTGAAGCGCCTGTGGCCGAACAACATGGTCTTCACCTATCAGGGCGACGGCGACTTGTCGGCCATCGGTACGGCGGAGTCGATCCATGCGGCGGCGCGCGGCGAGAATGTCGTGGCCATCTACATCAACAATGCCATCTACGGCATGACGGGCGGCCAGATGGCGCCGACGACGCTGCTGGGCATGAAGACCTCGACGACCCCCTATGGACGTGATCCCCGTCTGAACGGGTATCCGTACAAGATTGCCGAGATGATGGCCCACCTGGACGGTGCGACCTACATCACGCGTCAGAGCGTCCACACGGCGGCCAACGTGCGCAAGTGCAAGCGTGCGATCCGCAAGGCGTTCGAGAATGCGATGGCCGGGAACGGCTTCTCGCTGGTGGAGGTCGTGGCGACCTGCAACAGCGGCTGGAAACTCTCGCCCGTGGCCTCGAACCGCTGGCTGGAGGAGAACATGCTGCCCTACTACCCGCTGGGCGATATCAAGGATGTAAAAAAGGAGGAGTAGACAATGAAAGAGACATTGATCATAGCAGGATTCGGAGGACAGGGAGTCCTCTCGATGGGCAAGATTCTGGCCTATTCGGGCGTGATGCAGGACTATGAGGTTACGTGGATGCCCTCCTACGGTCCGGAGATGCGCGGCGGAACGGCCAACGTGACAGTGATTCTTTCCGACCGGAAGATCTCCTCGCCGATTGCGCACGAGTACGATACGGCGATCATTCTGAACCAGCAGTCGATGGAGAAGTTCGAACCGCTGGTCAAGCCGGGCGGTGTGCTGATCTACGATACGAACGGGATTTCGCGCCATCCGGTCCGCACGGACATTTCGGTCTATTCGATCGATGCCACGGCCGAGTGTGCGAAGATGGGTCAGGCAAAGTTGTTCAATACGATGATTCTGGGCGGCTATCTGAAGGTTCGTCCGATCGTCGAGATGGAGAACGTGATGATCGGTCTGAAGAAGTCGCTACCGGAGCGGGCATGGAAGATGCTTCCGCAGAACGAGGAGGCAATCCGCCACGGCGGCGAGATCATCCGCAAGATCCGGTAAGCGACACCTCTCCCAGCCGAAACCGGGAGCCGGAAGTTCGGTATAACGACAAGGACTCTTACAACGAGCGAGGAGGCTTCTCCCATCCGGGAGAGGTCTCCTTTTTTGTAACCTGAGGCGTGGCAGCCCCGATTTTTTGTTGCCAATCCGTTAAAAATGTCGGGACGGCTACGTGTCCGACGGCCGTATGGTGTACTTATTATGAAACCGATAGACAGGATCCCGGAAAAAACGAACCCATGAACAAATCGCTGATGGATGCTCTTCGTCGTTATATGCGTAACGAGAGCTCGACGCGGGAGGCCGACGAAGTGGAAAAATGGATGTTGCTGAATCTGACCTCGTCGAAGGCCGATGCAATCTTCGAACAGCTCTTTGCCGAGCTTCCGGTCGAAGAGGACGATCTGCGCAAGGAGCGTACCCGCGAGCGACTCAACCGTTTCATCGATGCTTCGCTCGACTCGCAGCGGCTGGCCCGGCGTCGGATGTGGCAACGCGGCTTCCGTGTATTGCGTTATGCCGCAGTCGTGGCGCTGGGGGTGCTCTGCCTGCATTTGTATCACCGGCTTGGCGAGACTTCGACCTGGCATGAGGTGTATGCCTCCTACGGTGAGACCGAACGGGTTGTGCTTCCCGACAGTTCAATTATCTGGCTCCATGCCGACAGCCGGCTCCTCTACCCCGAGCGGTTCGGCACCCGGACGCGGCAGATCTATGTTTCGGGAGAGATCTATGCCGACATCGCCCGCGATCCTCGCCATCCGTTCGTCGTTGCGAGCAACGGTTCGACGGTTCGGGTGCTGGGAACGGAGTTCAATCTGCGTTCCTACGGCGACAACGATCAGATTGAGGTGACGCTGGTGGAGGGATCCGTAGCCCTGCATGTCCCGACCGTCAAGGGGACGAAGTCGTGCCGGTTGACGCCGGGCGACGTGGTGCGCGTCGATCGCGGTACGGGCACATTGGAACAGTATCGGATCGATCCGTCGGACTATGTTTCGTGGAAGGACCAGCGCGCGCTCTACTTCATCAATCGGCCGTTTGGCGAGATCGTCGAGGAATTGCAGCGGAGTTTCGACGTGACGATCTCGGTTCAAGATCGGTCGTTGCTTGAAACAAACTACCTGGCTACGTTCGTCAACGGGGAGACACTTGACGAGATTCTTACGGCGCTGAACGGCGACGGCAGCATGGAGATTACCCGCGAAGGGGATCAGTATGTCATCCGGGCCGCGGCGCACGAATGACCGGTAAACGAAGAACCAACCAAAACTCAATATTATGCGAAAACTACTACCCGATTCAACTCCTCTGTCTCGGAGGATGAAGACCGTTGTCGCATTGTTGTTGCTGTTGTGTTTGTGGACGCCCCTTTCGGCCGGGAATATCAGCGTGACGCTGAGACGGATCACTGTGGGCAAGGCCATCGAATACCTGCAACGCAATTACGACTATTCGTTCATTCTGAAGACCGGTGAGGTCGACATTGAACGTATTGTTACTGTCGTGGCGAAGGATGCGGAGCTCGAGAGCGTGCTGGATCAGATTTTCCGGGGACAGTCTGTCGAGTATCGCATCAACGGCTCGACGGTTTCGGTGTTCGCCCGAACGCGGAGTCGGACGGCGCCGGAGACGAAACCGGTCCGTGAAGTGAGTCCGGTGACGCTTCAGGGATATGTGAGTGACGAGAACGGCCAACCGCTGGTCGGGGCCACGGTCATCGAACGTGGAACGACGAACGGCACGACGACCGATGCGGAGGGTCGTTTCCGCCTGCGCACGGCGGCCGCCTCGCCCGAGCTGGTCATCTCGTTCGTGGGCTATGAGGATCTGGCCCTCAAGGTCGCCCCGGGGCAGAGTACGGTGGAGGCGACGATGCAGGCCACGGCCCTGGCCATGAACGAAGTGGTGGTCGTGGGTTACGGCTCGATGGCACGGCGCGACATCACCTCGGCCATCGGATCGTTCAAGCCCAAGCAGAGCGATCAGCGTCCGGTCCTGAGTGTCGATCAGCTGTTGCAAGGCCATGTGGCGGGAGTCAACATCTCGTCGGCATCGGGCGTTCCCGGGGCGGTCAGTCGCGTGAGTATCCGCGGCATCGGTTCGCTCAATGCGGGCAACGAGCCGCTGTATGTGGTCGACGGGATTCCGCTCAACAGCACGTCGGGAGATACGGGCGTCTGGGTCGGAGACTCGATGAGCGGCCTGGTGAGCATCAATCCGTCGGATGTGGAGTCGATCGAGGTGCTGAAGGATGCGGCGTCGGCAGCCATCTATGGATCACGCGCCACGAACGGCGTGATCATCATCACGACAAAAAAAGGACAGAAAGGAGCGGCTCAGGTGAGTCTCGACGGTTCGGTGAGTTTTTCGAATCTCACACGTACCGATCGGTTGCGCGTTGCCGACAGCGATCTCTTCTTTGAGGTGCTCAACGAGGCTGTCGACAACTACAATATCCAGACGGGAAGCACCGTCGACCGCTATACGAATCCCATGCCGGGCAAAGCGTATCATAACTGGCTGGACGATATTCTGCGTACGGCAGTTTCCTACAACGGCAGTGCTTCGATTTCGGGCGGATCGGACCGCATGACCTATTACGTGTCGGGCAATGTGAAACATAGCGAGGGTGTCATTCTGAAAAACGATGTCGACCAGTATCATCTGAAGACCAATCTTTCGGGGCAGATCAAACCCTGGTTATCGTTCGGGTTCAACACCCAGTTGAATTATACGCAAAACAGCCGCATCCCGACCGGATATGTCGGAGTCAATCCGATCAAGGCGAGCGTCGAGCAGTATCCGTGGCACGAGCCCTACCTGCCCAACGGCGAATGGGCCACGTCGAGCAATATCCTGGTCAACCGCAATCCGTTGCAGAACATTCTCGAAGAGGACGTCTATGTCAATACGGGACGGGCGATCAGTTCGCTGTTCCTGCAGTTCGATATTATCAAAGGATTGAATTTCAAAACGATGCTTGGAGAGGACTACCAGTCTCTCGAGGAACATATCTACTATACGTCCCAACACGATTATGCGTTGGCTTCGGAGACCAATCCATCGGGCGGACAGTTGATCGACAGTCGGCGAACGCGCCTGAGCCTGTTGTGGGAGAATACACTCTCCTACAAGCACGGTTTCGGCAGCGGAATCAATCTCGATGCCGTGTTGGGTCACTCGGTGCAGATCGACACCTCTTCGTCGGCTTCACAGACGGGATTGGGTTTCCCCTCGGCGTCGTTCGATGTCAACTCGGTGGCTTCCTCTTATATGGATGTCACGTCGGGCAAGTCGACCTATGCGCTGCAGTCGTTTTTCGGGCGTGTGAACCTGAATTACCGGGACCGGTATGTGATGACGGTCACGTTGCGGGCTGACGGATCGTCGAAATTCGCCCCCGGGAATCGTTATGGCTACTTCCCCTCGGCCAGTATCGGCTGGAATCTGAACGAAGAGCCGTGGTGGAGTGCACCGAAGACCTCGCTTAAGGTGCGTGCGAGTTGGGGAGCAACGGGCAATCAGGGCGGAATCGGTACCTATGCTTACCAGGCTCTGGCCACGGGCGGTCTCAACTACAACGGGCAGAACGGTCTGGGTCTGACGACGGCCGGGAATCGGGATCTGCAGTGGGAGAAGGCCGTGCAGTATGACCTGGGCCTGGACATGGCCTTCTTCAAGGGGGCGCTGACAGTGACAGCCGACGTGTTCCTCAAGGATACGAAGAATCTGCTCTACAACAAGCCCCAGATGGCGACGACGGGTTATACCTCCTACATGTGCAACATCGGGTCGATGCGCAACAAGGGTTTGGAGCTGACGGTGGGCGGCAATGCCGGACACGGGGCATTCCAGTGGCACGGCGATTTCAACATCTCGTTCATCCGCAACAAACTGACGCAATTGCTCGATGACAATGAGATCATCACTACCAGCAACATGCATGCCCTGAAGGTCGGCGAGGAGGTCGGTGCCTTCTACATGATCAAACAGGAGGGTATCTACCAATATGACGAGGATGTTCCGCGTACTCTTTACGAGAGCGAAGGGGTGCGTGCGGGCGACTGCATTTACGACGACGTGGACAACAACGGCGTGATCGATTCGAACGACCGGCAGTTCGTCGGGTCGCCGAATCCGAAGTTCTCCGGCGGATTCAACAATACGTTCCGTTACAGGAACCTGGAGCTGGGGCTTTTTTTCACCTATTCGTATGGGAATATGATGTATGAGATGTGCAACGGAGGACTTCGGATGGGAAACGGAACCTATCCGATGCTGGAGTCCGGGGCACGATCGCGGTGGACCGGACCCGGAACGAGCAACACCACGCCGCGCGCCATCTATGGGTACAGTTGGAACAGTACGAAGTTCGTGACCACACGTTTTCTCTACGATGCCTCCTACCTGCGTTGCCGTTCGCTGACGCTGGGTTATACCTTTCCCCGGAAGCTGTTGCAGAAGACGGGCATCTCGCATTTGCGGCTTTACTGCCAGGTGGACAATCTGTTCGTGCTGACGAAGTGGCCCTACCTCGATCCCGAGGTTACGGTCAGCACGTCGGCCACGACGATGGGCTACGACTGGTTCAATCCCTCGCAGCCGCGTACCTTCACGTTGGGTCTCAATCTTAAATTCTGACGGATCATGAAACGAATAATCATTACTCTTTTGGCCATCATGGGATTGTTTGCGATACCGTCGTGCGATGTACTCGACCAGTATCCTCACAATGCCACCTCTCAGGACAATCTTTCCGAGGAGGATATCGACCTGTTGTTCGTCGGACTCTATTGCTACAGCCAATACAAACCGACTTTCACCGGATATTTTCTGAATGATTTTGCGGGCGGAGATTTCCGGCGCGGCGGCGGTTCGGGATATGAGGATCCCGCGCTGGTGATTGTCGATCAGATCCTGCCAACCACCGGATGGGTCAATACCCCGTGGTCGGGATACTACGCGTGGCTTTACCAGGTGAACAGCTTCCTGGTATCGGCCTCGGCGCTTCCCGAGACGGAGCATCGCAACGAGATGCTGGGTGTGGCTCGTTTTTTCCGGGCACTCATTTACTATGATTTGGTAACGCGGTGGCGGGAGGTTCCGCTGTTGCGCGAGCCGACGAACGATCCCGTCGCCTCGTCGAGCGAAGAGGCGTGCTGGGCGCTGGTGGAGGAGGATCTGACCTATGCCATTGACCATGCCCCGCGCTTCTCGGACAAGAACTACGTCTCGTCGCAGGCCGCCAAGGCGCTGCTGGCCCGGGTGCTGCTGGCCCAGGGCCGCAAGTCGGAGGCGGCGGTTTATGCCGAGCAAGTGATCTCCGATTCGAACTTCGGGCTTTCGGATTTCGACAAGATCTTCCGCGATCAGCCCAACAACGAGGAGATCTTCACCTTCTCGAATCTGGTGGATGATTCGGGAATCAATTTCAGCTCGAACTTCCACATCCCGGCGACGACCTACCTGCCGACGACCGAGGTCTACAATCTCTTCTCGAATAACGATAAGCGCACGGCGGTGACCTTTGCCAACCAGGAGTCGAACATCGTGCTGAACAAGTACGACAGCTCCTCGTCGATGACCGATCCGATTCCGATCATCCGGCTGGCCGAGATGTACCTGATCAGTGCCGAGGGACAGG
The DNA here is from genome assembly GCF_944320325.1 of Alistipes megaguti. NCBI lineage: Bacteria > Pseudomonadati > Bacteroidota > Bacteroidia > Bacteroidales > Rikenellaceae > Alistipes > Alistipes megaguti. The sequence goes on along the minus strand of NZ_CALUHA010000033.1, from coordinate 3,550 downwards.
GGCTGTCGAACGGCCTGCCGCGGCTCAACGAACTGCGCCAGCAGCGGGGGCTCGATGCGGTCTACCCCGCCACCGAAGAGGAGTTCATTGATGCGGTTCTTGCCGAGCGGCGGCTGGAGTTCCTGGGCGAAGGGTTCCGGTGGTTCGACCTGGTGCGTCTGGGCAAGCTGTGCGAGACGGTGGGCCTGGACGAAAAGTACACCTGCATGCCGATACCCGATCGAGAGCTCGATCTCAATCCGCTTCTGAAGCAGAATGAACTGTGGTCAAACAGCAAAACCGGAGAATAACGATTATGAAAAAGAGTTTGTCATATAGAATTTTCATGCTGATCTGTACGGTGGCGATGGGGCTTCTCGTATCGTGTTCGGATTCCGAGCCCGAAGACCACCGCTATCGCCCCACTACCCCAATTGGTCGGACGTTGGAGTCCGAATGCGATGCCGTGGCGCGGATGTTTGCCGATACGACCTTCGTGGTGGCGGTAGGTGTCGACGAGACCGATCTTCATCTTCAGCTCATGAGCGGATACGTGGTTCGAATGTTCCTGCTTCGGGTCGATACTACGGTGCCGGGGCTTGAACTGCGGGTGGCGCTTCCGGACAACAACAACGACCTGTCACAGATCCATACGCAGACGCTGACCGATATGGCTGCGGTACACGATGCACCCGGAAAGCGGGTTGTGGCGATGACCAATGGCGATTTCTGGGATACGGCAAACGTTCTGCCCCGGGGACCGATCCACCGCGACGGATATGTGCTCAACGACCGGTTCAACTATTCGGAGAGTATGCCGCAACAGGCGTTGAGTTTCGTCGGAATCCGGGATGACGGGTCGATGATTATCGCCGAGGCGTCACGCTACGCGGCTTTGCAGTCGCAATTGAAGGAGGTGACTGGGGCGGGCGTCATACTGCTCAGCGAGGGGCTCTTCCCCGGAACCACCTATACGGTCCGGGATCCGCGCACGGCCATTGGCTATACCGATGACGGCATCGTCTACATGCTGACCGTGGACGGGCGGCGCAACTTCTATTCCGACGGCATCACCTATGAGGAGATGGCCTCGGTTTTCAAGGCGTTGGATTGCACGGGAGCCGTGAATCTCGATGGCGGAGGCTCGGCGCAGATGTTGATCCGCCACCCCATCGCTCAGATTTTCCAGATCCGCAACCGGCCTTCGGACAACGCCGAGCGACCGCTTTACAACGGGTGGATGGTCTGTGTCGAAGAACCTTAGAATCTAAAACGTGAAGTCATGAAAAGAATTTGCAGATTGTTGACATATGCCCTTGTTGCATGTACGGTTGCGGTTTCATGCGACAAGGAGGAGACGGAGGCGGATCGGCCGGTTGCGGCGCCGCGTCTGGTCTCGATCATTCCGGCCTCGGGTACGGAGGGGAGTATCGCCATCATTTCGGGGGTGAACCTCTCCAGCGAAACCGAACAGCCCGAGGTGACGGTCGGCGGTGAGGCGGCCGAGATCCTTCATGCCGGGGCGGAGCGCCTGACGGTCGTTCTGCCCGCGAATCCGCTCGGTGAGGCGGCGGTTGCGGTGCGTGTGGGCGGTCGGACGGCCGACGGACTCGCCTTCACCTATGTCGAGCAGCCCGATCCGTCGCCGTTGCTGCTCAACGTAATTCCCTCGTCGGGCTATGCCGGCGACCGGCTGGTGATCTACGGCCGGGGATTCGGCAAGACGCCCTCGGAGAATGCGGTGACCATCGGCGGCGAGGCCGCCGAGGTGACCTTTGCCACGAGCAGTATCCTGCACGTCACGGCTCCGGAACATGCCGAGGGTTCGGCGGCGATCGTACTCACCACGGGGGGCGAGTCCGTATCGGGCTTCAGCTTCGAGTATCTCCACGTACCGGTGCTTTCGATCGCGCGGATCGCTCCGGCGAGCGGTCGTGCTGGCGAAACGGTCGTCCTCACGGGCGAGTGCTTCTCGACGACGCCTGCGGACAACCACCTGACGATAAACGGCGTTGCGGTGGAGATCCTGGAGGCGACCTCCACGCAGCTCACCGTCCGTATGCCCGAGAATCCCGACGGCAGCTATCCCTTTCTGCTGCATGTGGGTGATGCGCAGGTCGAGGGTCCGGTGTTCACCTATGTGCCGCGCAAATATTATGTCGCGTCGGTGGCCGGCAACGGTACCAGGGGAACGACCGACGGCATCGGTGCGGCGGCGAGCTTCGATACGCCCCAGGATATCCACTACGACCGTGAGGGCATGTTCTGGATCGTCGATCGCGGCAGCCATTCGATCCGCAAGATGGATCCGGAGTCCTGCGAGGTGACGACACTGGTTGCGGGCAGCGAACCGCTGCTTAGCGGCAAATTCCCGTGGCAGGGCGATTTCAATTCGGAAGGTGATTTCTACGTGGTGTGCAAGGGCGGCAACAACATCATCCGCATCACACCCGCGGGCAAATGCTCCGAGTATGCTGTGGAGAATTCGAATTTCAACAATCCGATGGCCCTGGTTTTCGCCGAGGATCGGATTTACCTGGCGGATCGCAACAACAACCGGATTGTTCAGATCGTTTCGGGGCGGATCACCGGGGAGTATGAGATCGACATGCCGCAGACGATCGCCATCGATCGCAACGGGAACCTGCTGGTCGGCATGTACAGCGGCAACCAGCTGCAGATGATCGATCCGCAGAGCGGTACGGTGACGCCGATTGCCGGCAGCGGCACGAAGCCGACGGCCGCCAACTATACCGACGGCGAGGCGGGCAAGCCGCTGACGGCGACGATCGGCACGGTCGACGGCATCTACTGCGCCTCGGACGGTACGGTCTACTTCACCGACGAGGTTACGAAAACGGTCCGCAAACTGGTACCGGGCACGGACGGCAGTTATGCAACGGGTACGGTGACGACGCTGGCCGGACAGCCGCTGCTGAAGGGTTGGGTCGACGGCGAGGCCCTGACCACGGCGAAGTTCAACTATCCGTATGGCATTCTGCTGGCCGCCGACGGCGAGACGCTTTATGTCACCGATGGCTCCGGATCACGCCGGATCCGCAAACTCTACCTAAACTGATACCGAATATGAAGAAGAAAGGAATCATCGCATCCGTGTTGATGCTGGCCCTGCTGGCCGGTGCGGGATGCAGCGACGACGAATACCGGGCTCGGGTCACCGAACTGAAGTTGGTGCGGCTGGCACCGACGAGCGGTTATGCGGGCGATATCGTGCGCATTCTGGGCCGGAACTTCAGCGAGGAGTATGGCGGGAACACCGTCACGATCAACGGCGTTGAGGCCCGGGTTATCGAGATTGCGCGCGACGAGCTCTCGATCATCGTGCCCGAGAATGCTCCGGGAAGCTATCCGGTGCGCGTCGAGACTCCGACGGCCACGGTCGAGGGGCTCTCGTTCAAGTACAACGTCCGGCCCGAGAAGGAGTATGCGGTCACGACGGTAGCCGGCAACGGTGCGTTGGGGCTGGTCGACGGCATCGGGACGGCCGCCAGTTTTGCGGCGCCCGAGGGGCTGAACTACCACCGCGACGGAAGCATCTGGATCGTGCAGC
>NZ_CALUHA010000032.1:0-27660 GCF_944320325.1 Alistipes megaguti | reverse complement strand
CCTGGTATGTCTTCTCGGCCCTGGGATTCTATCCCGTTTGCCCGGGAGCGGACGAGTATGCCGTCGGAGCGCCGTTGTTCCGCCACGCGACGATCCATCTGGAGAACGGCCAAAAGATCGAGATCGAGGCCCCGCAGAACAGCCCCGAAAACCGCTATGTCGGCAAGATGTCGTTCGACGGAAAGCCGCTGGCAGAGCCCTTCCTGCGCTATTCGGAGCTGAAGGAGGGCGCCACGGTCCGCTTCGACATGCAGGCCGGACCCGCCGCCGAATAACGCGCTGCGGCAGCGGGTCATCCGCCCGACCGCCACACCGAAATCCCGACCTTCCAACCCGAAGGCCGGGATTTGTGTTTGGATCCGTTGCGTTGCCCCCGACACACGGTGCGGTGCAAATATCCCCGCCGGTCCCGCCAGTCCCGTAGTTTCCACCGATTCCGCAGTTCTACCGGTTCCACAATTCCCACCGATCCTGCTGTTTCCGCCGTTCCCGCAGTCCGGATCGGAGACTGTACGGGCTCTCCGACACCTGTTAAAAAACCCTTCCGACACGGCGGAAGGGTTTTTCACACACAAACATTAACAATACAAACAATTCAATGGCGGAATCTGCGGTCGATTGTTCTGGGACAAAGGTCGGGGATTTTTCCATTCGTGGCAATCGCCAATTTTAGGTATTTTCATTGTCCGGAAGGTTCGAACGTCGTGCAAACGAAGTCCATAAATCGCTTTTTATTTTGTAATTCAAAATAATGCACTATCTTTGCAACAGTATTCCAAAGAACCGGACGGCCGTTCGGTTTTGAAAAATCTCATTCAAGAAGACATATTTATATGCAGGATCTGAAAGCGCTCGAAGGAAAAACGCTGGCCGAATTGCGTGAAATCGCAAAAGCGCTCGGCATTGGGAATGTGATGGTGAAAAAGCGCGAATTGATGGAAAAGATAGCCGGTGTGGCCGCAGAAGGCGCTCCGGAAGAGGCCCCCGCATCGGAGGCTGCGTCCCATCCGGATGCAGCCCCACAGAGCGACGAGGCCCCGAAGGCCAAACGGGGACGTCGTCCGCGTCTGGCCAAGGTTGAAGCGGCCTCGGAAGCGGTTTCCGCCCCGGAGGCAGCCCGCCCCGCAGAACCGCAGGAGGCGGCCGGGAGTGAGGCAACATCGGAAGCGGCTCCGGAGGAGACGGCGGAACATGCGCCGAAGGCCCCGCGTTTCCAGAAGGGACAGCGACGGAACCGGACAGAGAAGAAGCAGATGACACCCGACCCCGAACTTCAGATGGAGCCGGCCGCCGTATCGGAAGAGGCTTCGCTGCCGGAGGCATCCCAGCCGGCAGCCGTCCCGGAAAACACTCCGGAAAGCACCCCGGCCGAACCCAAGCGCCGGGGCCGCAAGCCCAAAAACCAGCAGCAGTCCCAGCAGCCGGCAACGGCCGATTCACAGCCGCAGCAGCCCCATGGCGCGGAAGCCGCGCCCCGCTCGCTGGATGACGAGATCATCACCAAGGACGACTTCGCCGGTGAAATCGAGGGCGAGGGCGTGCTGGAGATCATGCCCGACGGCTACGGATTCCTCCGCTCGGCCGACTACAACTACCTCAATTCGCCGGACGACATCTACGTCTCGCCCTCGCAGATCAAGCTCTTCGGACTGAAGCCAGGCGATACGGTCAACGGTGCGATCCGTCCGCCGAAGGAGGGCGAAAAGTACTTCCCGCTGGTGCGCGTGAACGAGATCAACGGACTGAAACCCGAATACATCCGCGACCGCGTGCAGTTCGAATACATGACGCCGTTGTTCCCGAGCGAGAAGTTCTGCCTGACGGGCAACGGACACAACAACATGTCGACACGTATCGTCGATCTCTTCTCGCCGATCGGCAAGGGGCAGCGCGCCCTGATCGTCGCCCAGCCCAAGACGGGTAAGACGATGCTGCTGCAGTCGATTGCCAACGCCATTGCGGACAACCACCCGGAGGTCTACATGATCGTGCTGCTGATCGACGAGCGTCCGGAGGAGGTGACCGAAATGGCCCGCAACGTGAAGGCCGAGGTCGTAGCGTCGACCTTCGACGAACAGGCCTCGCGCCACGTGAAGGTGGCCGAGATGGTCCTCGAGAAGGCCAAGCGCATGGTCGAGTGCGGCCACGACGTGGTGATCTTCCTCGACTCGATCACACGTCTGGCCCGGGCCTACAACTCCGTGCAGCCGGCCTCGGGCAAGGTACTCTCGGGAGGTGTCGACGCCAACGCCCTGCACAAACCCAAGCGCTTCTTCGGTGCCGCCCGCAACACGGAGGAGAAGGGTTCGCTGACGATCATCGCCACGGCCCTGATCGACACCGGCTCGAAAATGGACGAGGTGATCTTCGAGGAGTTCAAGGGTACGGGCAACATGGAGCTGCAGCTGGACCGCAAACTGGCCAACAAACGTGTCTACCCGGCCGTCGACGTCATCGCTTCGGGTACGCGCCGCGAGGATCTGCTGCTGCCGCGTGACGTGATGAACCGCACGTGGGTGCTGCGCAAATACCTCTCGGACATGACGCCCGTCGAGGCCATGGAGTTCCTCCAGAAGCAGATGGGACTCACCGACACGAACGAGGAGTTCCTCGCCACGATGAATCATTAGAAACGGCGTTCGGACACCATGAAACGACTGATTCTGTTCGCGTTGACACTTCTGATCTCCACCACGGCTTTCGGTTGGGGACAGAAGGGTCACGACGTGACGGCCGCCATTGCCGAACGCCACCTGACGCGAAAAGCAGCCAAAAAGATCGGGCAACTGTTCGACGGGCTGTCGCCCGTCTATTGGTCGAACTGGATGGACAATGCCAGCCATACGCCTGAATATGCACAAACGAAGACGTGGCACTACCTGAATGTCGAGCAGGGACAGACGTTCGACGAGGCCCGTCGTATTCCCGAGGGGGATGTGCTGCGGGCCGTCGAGGAGATCACCTCCACGCTGAAGGCCGGGGGTCTGACACCCGCCGAGGAGGCCGTCCAACTGCGGATGCTGATCCACCTGGTGGGGGACATGCACTGTCCGATGCACTTGGGCCGGCTGAGCGATCTGGGCGGCAACCGCCGCGCGGTACGCTTCTTCGGCCGGCCGACCAACCTCCACTCGGTCTGGGACACGGATCTGCCCGAGGCGGGGCACCGGTGGAGCTACTCGGAGTGGGCGAAGCAGGTGGACCGACTGCCGAAATCCGAGCAGCGCAGGGAGGAGGCCGGGGCCCCCGAAGCGTGGGCCCGCGAAACCCATGCCTTGTGCACGGAGGTCTACGACGCCTCGCCCCAGGGGGCGGAGATCTCCTACGACTACGTGGCGCGTTTCACCCCGGTGGTCGAACGGCAACTGCTGCGCGCCGGATTGCGATTGGCCCGACTGCTGAACGAAATCTACGGATAGAGCACGATACGGCACATCGTCCGCACGACAAACCCGCCCTCCGCGCATGGAGTGGCGGGTTTTAATGTGCGGGTGAGCAAGGGGGGGGGAGCCGAACAGGAAGAAGCGAAGCAAGAAGAAGGCAGTACGGAAGGAAGGCGGAATGCAGGCAGGAGTCCATCCGTAAAACGGGTAGCAAGTTCCGTAATTCAGCTAATCGGATTGGGCGATTTCGATGTATATTTGCTGTATCAAAACGGAAAAACATGAAACAGACACAGGAAGAAGATCCAGAGAATCGCCGGGCCATCGAGCGGTTGTATGCCGAAGGGTGTTCATGTGTCGTACGCAACGGCGGGACGATGCGTTCGTTCCACCAGCGCGGAGTAAGCGATCTGTGGCGGCTGCTGCACGAGGAGCCCGAACTGCTGCGCGGGGCCTTTGTCGCCGACAAGGTGGTCGGCAAGGGGGCTGCGGCGCTGATGGCCGTCGGAGAAGTACGGAGGCTCTACGCCCGCACGGTGAGCCGTCCGGCCCTGGAATTGCTCGCTGCGGCCGGCATCCCCGTGGAGTATGAGACCGTCGCAGAGCACATCATCAACCGCGCCGGAACGGGCATCTGCCCCGTCGAGCAGCTCTGTGCCGACGCCCGCACGCCCGAGGAGTGCCTGCCGCGCATCGGGGAGTTTATCCGCCGCATGAAGGAACAGACAAAAACCGCGGAGCATGAGACGAAATAGGGCAATGATCCTGCTGACCGTCTGCACATTGCTGGCAGGCGTCGTCACGGCCCGTCCCGAAACGGAGGAGGCACCGGCCGCGGAGGCTGCAACCCGCAACGTGCCGATCGACTCGGTCGTGGTGACCGGGACGCGCTACGCCGCCGATATCCGCCACCTGCCGATGACCGTCTCGGTCGTCGGCCGTCCGGAGATCGAACAGCGTCAGGAATCCTCGCTGCTGCCGCTGCTCACGGAGCAGGTGCCGGAGCTCTTCGTCACGTCGCGCGGCGTGATGGGATACGGGGTCTCGACCGGAGCTGCCGGCGGGATGAGTCTGCGGGGTCTGGGCGGCGGCGCCACGTCGCAGATGCTCGTGCTGATCGACGGCCAGCCCCAGTACATGGGCATCTTCGGCCATCCGATCGCCGACGCCTGCCAGTCGATGCTGGCCGAACGCGTGGAGGTCGTGCGCGGCCCGGCGTCGGTGCTCTACGGCTCGAACGCCATGGGCGGTGTGATCAACATCGTCACCCGGCGACAGGCCGAAGAGGGGATCCGCACCGACCTGAATGTCGGTTACGGATCGTGGAACACGCTGCAGACCGAGGCCGCCAACCGCATCCGCAAGGGACGTTTCTCGAGTGTCATTACGGCCTCGTACAACCGCACGGACGGCCACCGCGCCGACATGGGCTTCGAACAGTACGGCGGATTCGCCAAACTGGGCTACGAGATTTCGGACCACTGGAACGCCGCGGCCGACGTCAACGTCACTCACTTCAACGCCTCGAATCCGGGACCGGTCACGGCGCCGCTCTTCGACAACGATTCGCGCATCACGCGCGGCATGACCTCGCTGGCCCTCGAGAATGACTACGAGCACACCTCCGGAGCGCTGAAATTTTACTACAACTGGGGCCGTCACCGCATCAACGACGGATACGAGGCCGGCGAAGAGCCGCAATCCGAGCGTTTCAACTCGCGCGACCGGCTGTTCGGGGTGTCGCTCTACCAGAGTCTGACACTCTGGCGCGGCGGCCGGCTGACGGCCGGTGTCGACTGGCAGCATATCGTCGGCGAGGCCTGGAACCGCTCGGTGGCGGACGGCAGCGAGTCGTCGATCGTCGACGAGCGGGAGGAGGAGGTGGCCGGCTATGCCGAATTCCGGCAGCGGGCCGGGCGCTTCACCTTCGATGCCGGCGTACGCTACGACTGGCACACACGCAGCGGATCGGTCTGGGTGCCGCAGGCCGGTGTCTCGTTCGAGGCCGTGCGCAACGGTGTGCTGAAGGCTTCGGCAAGCAAGGGCTTCCGCAACCCGACGATCAAGGATCTCTATATGTTCGGCATGAAGAACCCCGACCTGCAGCCCGAGAGCGTCTGGAACTACGAAGTGGCCTGGAGTCACCGCCCGGGCGAAGGGCGCGTGTCGTACGGTGTCAACCTCTTCTGGATCGAGGGATGCAACATCATCCAGACTATCATGGTCGACGGCCGCCCGAAACTGCTGAACCAGGCCCGGGTCGAGAACCGCGGCGTCGAGGCCGAGATTGCCTGGAGAATCTCTCACGCGTGGAGTGTCGATGCCAACTACAGCTACCTGTGGATGAAGTATCCCGTGCTGGCCTCGCCCGAGCACAAGCTCCATGCGGGGGTGAACTACACCAAAAAGCGGTGGACGATAGCCGCCGGTGTGCAGTATGTCGACGGGCTCTATACAGCGGTAAGTTTAGATTCCGGCATTCAGGAAAATTTCGTACTTTTGAACCTCCGGGCCTCGTTCCGCGTCAACCGGTGGCTGACCCTCTATGCCCGCGGAGAGAATCTCCTCGCCCAACGGTATGAGATCATGGCCGGATATCCCATGCCGCGGGCTACGGCCTGGGGCGGCGTCAAGTTAAACTTTTAATACAAATAAGATATGACAACCAACTCTGTTACACTTCATTCGCTGGAGTACAAGGATGCTCGGACCTATTGGGTCGCAGCATTGTTCATCGTGGGCAACATCGCCCTGCCGCAGTTGTGCCATCTGCTGCCGGCCGGCGGTCCGACGCTGCTGCCGATCTACTTCTTTACGCTCGTGGCCGCCTACAAGTACGGCTGGAAGGTCGGCGTGCTGACCGCCGTAGCTTCGCCGCTGGTCAACGCACTCCTGTTCGCCATGCCCGCACCGGCCGTGCTGCCGGCCATCCTCACCAAGTCGCTGCTGCTCGCCGCCGCAGCCGGCTTTGCTGCCCGCCGCTTCGACCGGGTATCGCTCTGGATGCTGCTCGCCGTGGTGCTCTTCTATCAGGTGGTCGGCTCGGCCGCCGAATGGGCCTACACCGGCAGTCTGGCCGCCGCACTGCAGGATTTCCGCATCGGAATCCCCGGCATGCTGCTGCAAATCCTCGGCGGATACCTCTTCATCAAATACCTCAAATAGCCATGATTCGGAAGATCTGTATGTTGACGCTTCTCCTGCAGTTTGCGGCCGCAGGTTCCGGCTGCGCTGCCTCGCCCGAAAAGAAGGAGGGGACAAAGGCCCCCGCCAAGGTCTACATGACGCGCGACATCTCGCCCGAAGGGCTCAGGGCCGTCTACGAAGCCCTCGGCCGCAAGGCCTCGGGCAAGAAGATCGCCGTGAAACTCTCGACCGGTGAACCCGGCGGCAACAACTACCTCAAACCCGCCCTGATCGGCGATCTGGTCCGCTCGATGGGCGCCACGATCGTCGAGTGCAACACCGCCTACGGCGGAGGCCGCGCCTCGACGGCCGACCATCTGAAGGCCGCCGCCGACCACGGATTCACGGCCATCGCCCCGGTCGACATCATGGATGCCGAAGGTGAGGTGCGGCTGCCCGTCGAAGGGGGCCGACACCTGGCCTACGATATCGTCGGCTCACACTTCATGGACTACGACTTCGTGGTTGTCCTTTCACACTTCAAGGGCCACGCCATGGGCGGGTTCGGCGGCGCCATCAAGAACATCTCGATCGGCATCGCCTCCTCGGCCGGCAAGGCCTGGATCCACTCGGCCGGCAAGACCACCGATCTGAACAAGGTCTGGGGCGATCTGCCCGCGCAGGACGACTTCCTGGAGTCGATGGCCGAGGCCGCCAAGGCCATCGTCGACCACTGCGGCGACCGCATCCTCTACATCAGCGTGATGAACAACCTCTCGGTCGACTGCGACTGCGACTCCAATCCCGAACCGCCCCGCATGGGCGACATCGGCATCCTCGCCTCGCTGGATCCCGTAGCGCTGGACAAGGCGTGTGTCGATCTGGTCTATGCCTCGGAGGATGAGGGCAAGGTTCATCTGATCGAGCGCATGGAGTCGCGCCACGGCATCCACACCCTCGAACATGCCGAGGAGCTGGGGATCGGTTCGCAGCAGTACGAACTGGTCGATCTGGACAAAAAGTAGGGGAGTGTCCCCGCTTCAGGAAGACTGCGCTTCGGGAAGAGATTCCGGAGCACTGGAGGGTGTCCCCCTCGGCAATCGGGCCGAACAGGCCCGTTACGCCCTGCTCCGGGCCGAAGCATCAACTCGCGCCGGACTCGACGCGGACAACGATTCGCTGCTGCGCATCGGCGATGTCTACCGCTGAAACGCAAGGCGGAGCCCCTCCCGGGATGGGAACGGCAACGCTTCTCCGGAGGCTGTCGGAAAGCCATCGAATCCTGAACACCACGTTGCGAAACCTCAGGCAGATCCCGTACTGCCTGAGGTCTTTTTTTGAGAATGGCGATCGACAAAATTTCCGGCCGGGAAGTCCCTGACTCCCGGCTTTTTCGTATCTTTGCCCTATGAACGCCTCTCCGGAATACACCTCGCGGGACTATACCGTCTCGCTGCCCGCCGATGAATACATCGCCGTCTATCGCGATGCCCGGCGATTTGCGGCCTGCTGCCGCGCCTGCCCCAACTACGGCCGCAGCTGGGCCTGTCCGCCCTTCGACTTCGACATGGAGGAGTACCTCTCGGGATACCGCACGGCACTGATCTTCGCCACGAAGGTCACGCCGCTACAGAGCGGAATGCTCCTCTCGGAGACCGAACGGCTGCTGCGTCCCGAGCGGGTGCGCCACGAACGGATGCTGCTTGATCTGGAGCAGCGCTTCGGCGGCCGTGCCTTTGCCTACGCCGGGCGGTGTCTCTACTGTCCGGAGGGGAGCTGCACGCGGCCGGAAGGCCGGCCGTGCCGCCATCCGGAGTGGGTGAGGCCCTCGCTCGAAGCGTGCGGATTCGATCTCGGCCGCACGACCGAAGAGCTGATGGGCATTCCGCTGCGATGGGGCGAGGGGGACCGGATGCCGGAGTACCTGACGCTGGTGAGCGGATTCTTCCACAACGCCGGGCAGATCGATCTGACGAAATTTCAGCAGGAGCGATGAGCGGAAGAGGACTGGCAGGGTGGATGCTGATCGTCGCGGCACTCGCGGCCACGGCCTGCACGACGCCCCGGAAAAAGGCGGAGTGGCAGGTCGACAACTTTCTGGCGGTCGAACACCCCGACAGTGCACGCCGGCTTCTCCAACGGATCGATCCCGAAGGGCTCAGCCGCGACGACCGGGCCCGATGGACGCTGATCTCGGGACTGGCGGAGGTTGCATCGGGCGATACACTGGCAGGGCAGCAGCATCTCATGCGGGGAATCGGCTATTTCGACCGTCACGGTTCGGCGGGCGAACGGGCCGTGGCGTGGTACACCTACGCCCAGGCGCACGTCAAGACGGGCAACCTCGAGGAGGGAATCCGCGGCTACACCCAGGCGGCGATTCTGGCCGAAGAGGCCCTGGCTGCCGGACAGTCCGACGATTCGCTGCGGCGGGGGACCGAGACGCTGCTCGTGGCCGTCTACCACACGCTGGGACTGCTCTATTTCGAACAGGGATACGATGCCGTAGAGCCCTTCGCGAAGGCCGTCGAGGCCGCCCGTGCCAACGGCAACACGGAGCAGGAGGGATACAGCCGATTCATGCTGGCCTCGTCGTACTGTGCCAACGGGGATTACACGAAGGCCGTCGAGACACTCGAGCCGCTGGTCAAGGCGGCCGACACCATTCAGTTTCGCTACTTCGCCCAGCAAATCCGCCTGCAGAATCTCATCTTCCACACCTATCTCGACGACTGGACCCCCGAGCAGCTGCTGGAGGCCCGCAAGGGAATCGACCTCGAGGTGATCCGCCGTGCGCCGCTTTCGTACGGCTCGGCCTCGTCGGAGGATACCGGGCGGTCGTTCTACGACGTGGCCTCGGCCATCATCTTCCAGCGCGACGGCCAGCTCGATTCGGCCCGCCGCTACATCGAGGAGTCGCTGGCCGACCGGGAGACGTTCCATCAGGGAGATGTCGGGCTGTTCGACCTGGCTGCCGAAATCTACCACGACCGGGGCGACGACGCCCGGGCCTACGACTACATGAGACGGTATGTCACGGTGAAGGATTCGCTCTTCGAGGTGCAGCGCGGGGCGCAGGTGGCCGAACTCGAACGACGGTTCCGTACGGCCAACGAGGTGGCGCTGCGCGAGGCATCGCTGCGCTACCGGGTATGGATTACGGTGCTGGCGGCGGCGTTGGTCGTCGTGGCGGCCGGAACGGTCGTCGTGGCCTACCGCCGCAAATTGCGCCGCCGCGACGAGCAGCTCAGCGAGTCGCTGGCCCTCGTCGACTCCTACCGCGAGTCGCACGACAGCCTCACCTCACGGCTCGACGCCTCCAATGCCCGCGAGGCGGCCGTCAAACGGCTGCTGGAGGGGCGTATGGCCGCCGTGCGCGATATCGCCGCCACGTATTATACCTATGGCGAGGGCGAACGGTTGATGGCCAAGATGCGCGATCTGGCGCTGAGTCCCGCCATGTTGGCCGATGTGGTCGACATGGCTGACCTCTACAGCGACCGGGCCGTGACGCGTCTGCGCCAAGAGTTTCCCGGCTGGACGGAGCGGAACTACGACTTCGCGGCGCTGGTCATTGCCGGATTCACTCCGCAGGAGATCTGCGTCATGCTCGACATGTCGCTCAACGGCGTCTACACCCTCAAGTCGAAACTCAAACGCCGCATTACCGACTCTTCGGCCACAGACCGCGACCGGCTGCTCGGGTTCTTCGCCTGAGAGAGGGGGAGTGAGGCACGGAACTCCCACCGAAAAGGGGTGGGCTGCAAGTCGGGAAAGGGCTTGTGCGCCCAAGCAAGGGGTCGCAGGCATCAAGCAAGAAATTTCGGAATATTACCTCTGCAAATCAACAAGTTACAATCCTAAAAACAAGATTTCATCCGCACCGGAAAGGTCCTTTCACGCGTAATTTTGCGATACGAAGCCACGCTTCGAAAATCGTAAAATCATGAAATCCGACCTTTGCCGTACCCTTTTGATTCCGGTGGTGATTCTGCTGACCCTCACCGCCGCCAAAGCCCAAACCGCCGTCCGGCCGAACGCCCCGGCCAATGCCGTGATCCGCGGTCGCCTGGTCGATGCGTCGGATGCCCCGGTCGCCGGAGCGGCCGTCGTGCTGTTCAACCTCGACTCGGTCTATCTGGATGCCGTCGCCTCGGGGGCGGACGGACGGTTCGAGCTCCACTCCGCCGTGCGTCCCTACCGGTTGCAGATTCAGCACCTCGCCTACAAAATGCGCGCGATCGAGTCCGACCGGGCGGATCTGGGCACGATCCGACTCGAAGAGGAGACCACGAAGGTCGATGCCGTAGTGGTTCAGGGCGAGCGCCCCGTCGTGAAGGTTGAGCAGGGACGGCTCTCGTACGACCTCGGACGGCTGATCGAAGGGCAGGCCGTCAACAACGCCTATGAGGCCCTGACGCGGCTGCCGGGTGTTACGGAGCAGGAGGGTGCGCTGACCCTGGCCGGAGCCTCGTCCGTCACGGTGATCCTGAACGGACGCCCCTCGACGATGACCGCCGAGCAGCTGGCCACGCTGCTGCGTTCGACGCCGATCGACCGGGTGGAAAAGACCGAGGTGATGTACAGCACCCCGCCGCAGTACCACGTCCGCGGGGCGGCGATCAACGTCGTGTTGCGCCGCAGCCACGAGACGGCCTTCTCGGGCGAAGTCCACGCCAACTACACGAACCGCTGGTACGATACCTACGATGCCGGAGGAAATTTCGTCCTCACGTCGCCCCGATGGTCGGCCGACGTCACCTACTCGGCCGCCCGGAGCAAGGAGTTGTCGAGTTTCGACCTGCGTTCGCTGCACACCTTCGAGGAGCGGCAGTACGACATTCGGCAGGATGAATGGATGACTGACGAGGGGTGGAGCCATCAGCTCCGGGCTGCCGTCGAGTATGCTCCGAAGCAGCGGGGACGCCTGAGCGCCGCCTACACCGCCTCCTTTGCCCCAAATATCGACGGCCTCTCCCATTCGACGGGAAGCTACGTCGAGTCGCTCTCGAAGAAGTTGAGCGACCGGTCGCTGCACAATCTCGCGCTGCGCTACACCTCGGCATTCGGGCTCGATCTCGGGGTCGACTACACCCATTACAACAACCCCGAACAGTCGCGGCTCGAAAACCGCTATACCGACCGGGAGGCGACGGCCTTCGATGTCGGTTCGGGACAGCGCATCGACCGGCTGAACGTGACGGCCGACGAGCGTCATACCTTCACGTCGGGCTGGGAACTGACGGCCGGCGGGGCCTTTGCCTTTGCCCGTTCGCACGACTGGCAGCATTACACCGTTCTGGAAGGTGCGCCCGCAACCTCGGACACCGACGCACGCCTCGACGAATATACCGGAAATCTCTATGCCGGCTTCGGACGGCAGTTCGGACACGTGAGCTTCTCGGCCTCGCTCGCCGGGGAGTATTACCGGCTGGGCAACTACGAGAACTGGTCGTTGTATCCGCAGGCGTCGCTGAACTGGATGCCCTCCGAACGGCATATCCTCCAGCTGAACTTCTCGTCGGACAAGGCGTATCCCTCGTATTGGGAGATGCAGGGGGCCGTCTCCTACATCGACGGCTATTCGGAGATCCACGGCACGTCGGGACTCCGCCCCTCGCGCAGCTATGAGGCGCAGGCCGTCTACATCTACCGTCAGAAATACATCTTCGTCCTCTTCTGGAACGAGCGCCCCGACTACTTCGTGCAGACCGCCTGGCAGGCCTCCGACCGGCTGGCGCTGATCTACCAGTCGCTCAACTGGAACTTCAACCGGCAATGGGGCGCCAACGTCGTCCTTCCGTTCCGAATCGGACGGTGGCTCGACTCGCGGCTGACACTTACGGGGATGCGGATGCGGCAACGATGTGATCGGTTCCACGACATGTCGTTCGACCGCTCGAAGTGGGTCGGCATCGCCCGTCTCGTGAACACCTTCCACCTGAGCCGCAAACCCACCATCGACCTCGAGGTGAACGGATTCTTCCAGTCGGGGGCCATTCAGGGGACCTTCGACATCGAACCGCTCGGATCGGCCGATGCCGCCCTGAAGTGGAGCTTCGACCGGGGCCGCGCAACACTCTCGGCACGCTGCAACGACCTGTTCAACAGCGGTATGCCCAACACAAAGGTCCGCTACCGCGGGCAGTGGCTCGACATGGGAGCGCTTCGTCACATGCGCACCACGACCGTCCACTTCTCCTACCGTTTCGGCGGCTACAAGGAGCGCAGGCACCAGAAGGTCGACACCTCGCGATTCGGGCATTGACCGGCGCACGAGGAGCGCGAACAATAAAAGAGGCCACGATCTCGGATCGTGACCTCTTTTCCGTCGAAGACGGCAACTTCCCGGAATCAGGATCGGCGCCAGAGAGCCGACATCTGCTCGAGGGTCTTGCCCTTGGTTTCGGGAACCCAGCGCCATACGAAGAGGGCCGACAGCAGCGACATGAAGGCATAGATGCAGTAGGTGCCGCCGACACTCCAGCCGCACAGCGAGGGGAAGGTCGCCGAAACCAGGAAATTCGAGATCCACTGTGCCGCCACGGCCACGGCTACGGCCTGCGACCGGATCGTATTGGGGAAGATCTCCGAAATGAGCACCCAGCAGATCGGGCCCCACGACATCATGAACGAGGCCGTATAGAGAATGATGAAAATCAGGGCCGCAATACCGATCGAATCGGTGAACGACAGCGCGGCAAGTGCCGCCATGCCGATCATCATGCCCGTCGAACCGATCATCAGCAGCGGCTTGCGCCCCACACGGTCGACCGTGAAGATCGCCACCACCGTGAAGAGAATGTTGACCACCCCCATGACAACGGTCTGCAGCATCGAGGCATCCCCCGAAAAGCCCATGTTGGCGAAGATCCGCGGTGCATAGTAGAGGACGACGTTGATGCCGATGGCCTGCTGGAAGAACGACAGCAGAATGCCGATCACGATAACGGTCACACCGTAGGAAAAGAGACGTTCACGCCGTTCGTGGACCGTGGATTTGATCTCGGCAAGG
Source organism: Alistipes megaguti (assembly GCF_944320325.1). Classification (NCBI taxonomy): domain Bacteria; kingdom Pseudomonadati; phylum Bacteroidota; class Bacteroidia; order Bacteroidales; family Rikenellaceae; genus Alistipes; species Alistipes megaguti. Next base: position 14,136 of record NZ_CALUHA010000032.1, on the reverse strand, counting down.
ACCGTACGGGCCTCGGCCGTACCGTTGATGCGTTCGAGCACCGCGAAGGCCTTCGCGTCCTTGCCCTTGAGGGCCAGGAAGCGCGGCGTCTCCGGAACGAGCAGGATCAGCAGCAGGAATGCCCCCGCAGGATAGGCCTCCGAGAGGAACATCCGCCGCCAGCCAATCTCGACCATAGCTGTCTGGATCGCTTCAGCCGTCTCGCCGAGGTTGTTGCGGATCAGGTAGTTGACGAAATAGACCACCAGCATGCCGAAGATGATGGCGAACTGGTTGCACGAGACGAGGGTTCCGCGGATCCGGGCCGGTGAGATCTCGGCGATGTACATCGGGCAGAGGGCCGAAGCCAGCCCGACACCCACACCTCCGATGATGCGGTAGATGTTGAACAAGACGAGCAGCGGCAGCGAAGCCTCGCCGTAGGGCAGGATCCCGCTCTCGGGCCACCACGACCCTACGGCCGAGAGGAAGAAGAGGATGGCCGCCACGATCAGCGAACGCTTGCGGCCCAGGCGCGAAGCCAGCACGCCCGAGATCGCACCGCCGATGACGCAGCCGACCAGGGCGCTCGAGGCCGTGAAGCCGTGCAGCCACGAGGTATAGGTGAAATCGGTTGCCGTGCGGAAGAACTGGTCAAGCGCCTGCTCGGCACCCGAGATCACCGCCGTATCGTAACCGAAAAGCAATCCTCCGATGATCGCCACCAGGACGATCGAAAAGAGGTAGGTGCGGCTGCCGTTTGATGGGGTTGATGTCATATAAGGGGTTTTAGGTTGTTTTCAGGAGAGCGGCCCGGGTGACGGCCGCGGTCTTTTCTCAAACCGTCCGCAGGGATTCCGCCATGAATCGGAACGGCCGGCAAGAGGTTCGTCGAGGCCCGTTTCCGGAAACGGGGCTCCCTCCGCCGACTGCCGGTCGCGGCTGTCGACGAAGGGTGCATTCCGTTCATCAAACGGGAATCCGACGGTTCGGATCCACTCGGAATCAGATATAAAGGTTGATGAGCGTCTCGTAGAGCTCCTGATGGCCGCTGCGCTGCACGGGTTCGTGCGTGCGGGCATACTCAGCCACCTGCTCCAGCGTGAGACGGCCCTCCTCGAAGGCCTTGCCCTCGCCCGAATCATACGAAGCGTAACGCTCCTTGAGCATCTTCTCGTAGGGCGAGTGGTCGAGGATGTCGGCCGCAATCAGCAGCGCCCGCGCCATGGTATCCATACCCGAAATATGGGCGATGAAGATATCCTCCAGGTCGGTCGAGTTGCGGCGCGTCTTGGCGTCGAAGTTCGTGCCGCCGCCCTGCAGACCGCCTCCACGCAGAATGACCATCATGGCCTGCACCAGCTCGTAGAGATCCACCGGGAACTGGTCCGTATCCCAACCGTTCTGGTAATCGCCGCGGTTGGCGTCGATCGACCCGAGCATGCCGGCGTCGACGGCGCACTGCAGTTCGTGTTCGAACGTGTGGCCGGCCAGCGTGGCGTGGTTCACCTCGATGTTGACCTTGAAATCCTTGTCCAGACCGTGTGCGCGCAGGAAGCCGATCACCGTCTCCGTGTCGACGTCGTACTGGTGCTTCATCGGCTCCATGGGTTTCGGCTCGACAAGGAATGTCCCCTTGAAACCCTTCGCACGGGCGTAGTCGCGTGCCATGCGCAGCATCGTGGCCATGTGCTCCTTCTCGCGCTTCATGTCGGTGTTCAGCAGCGACATGTAGCCCTCGCGGCCGCCCCAGAAGACGTAGCAGTCGCCGCCCAGTTCGATCGTTGCGTCGAGGGCGTTCTTGATCTGCAGCATCGCACGGGCCGCAGCGTCGAAATCGGGATTCGTCGAAGCGCCGTTCATGTAGCGGGCGTGGCCGAAGACGTTGGCCGTACCCCACAGCAGCTTGATGCCCGTCTCGGCCTGCTTCTGCTTGGCATAGGCCACGATCTCCTTCAGATTCTTTTCGTACTCCTCGGCTGTGGCGGCTTCGTCGACCAGGTCGACGTCGTGGAAGCAGTAGTACTCGATGCCCATCTTCTGCATGAACTCGAAGCCGGCATCCATCTTGGCCTTGGCCCGCTCGATGGGGTCCTGCGCCTCGTTCCACGGGAACTTCTTCGTGCCGACGCCGAACTGATCGCTGCCCTCGGCACAGAGCGTATGCCACCATGCCATCGAGAAGCGGAACCAGTCCTTCATCTTGCGGCCGCGGACGACTCGCTCGGGTTCATAGTAGTGGAATGCCATCGGATTCTTCGAATCCTTGCCCTCAAAGGGGATCTTTCCCACCGTGGGAAAATAACTTTTTGTTGCCATTGTTCAGGTGTTTTATCGTTTACTCCTATTTGTTGAGTTTCATATCGACGGCGGCCTTCCAGGCGCGATAGGTCGTCTCCAGAGCCTCCCGGTCGGCCTCGACGGGCTCGATCGTCTCCAGCCGCCGCAACGAGGCAAAAGCTTCCTCGCGCGTGCGGTAATATCCGGCTCCGAGCGCCGCGCCGCGGGCCGCACCCAGCGCACCGTCCGTATTGAAAAGCTCGATGCGGGCTCCAGTCAGGGTCGCCAGCGTCTGCCGGAAAAGCGGCGAAAGAAAAAGATTGGCCGCTCCGGCACGGATCACGTCCGGCCTGAGGCCCAACGTGCGCATGATGTCGATTCCGTAGCGGAACGAGCAGGCGATGCCCTCCTGCGCGGCACGCAACAGATGGGCCGTCGTATGGCGGTTCAGATCGAGGTTCAGGATGGCAGCACCCGTCGTGCGGTTGCCCAGGACGCGTTCGGCCCCGTTGCCGAAGGGAAGCACCACAACGCCCTCCGATCCGGCCGGAACACTCGCCGCAAGCCGGTTCATCTCCTCGTAGTCGAGCCGCTGCTGCACCACGTGACGCCGCAGCCACGAGTTCATGATCCCCGTACCGTTGATGCAGAGCAGGATCCCGTAGCGGGGTTTTTCAGGCGTATGGTTCACGTGCACGAAGGTGTTGACGCGCGACTGCGGATCGGCCTTCGGCGTGTCCGTCACACCGTAGACAACGCCGCTCGTGCCGCCCGTGGCAGCCACCTCGCCTGCCTCCAGCACGTTGAGCGAAAAGGCGTTGTTCGGCTGGTCGCCCGCGCGGTACGAGATCGGGGTACCGGCCGGGATTCCCAGCAGGCGCTCCGTCGCGGCGTCGGTCTCGCACTGCACGCCGATCGACGGACCCGCTTCGGGAATCATCGCGTGCGGAATGCCGTACCAGTCGGCCACGAAATCCGCCCGACGATCCTCCTTGAAGTCCCAGAGGATCTGCTCCGAGAGTCCGCTGATGCTTGTCGACAGGTGTCCCGAAAGACGGTAGGCGATGTAGTCGCCCGGCAGCACGAAACGGTCGATCCGCGCGAAGAGTTCGGGTTCGTGACGCTTGACCCAGGCCAGTTTCGAGGCCGTGAAGTTGCCCGGCGAATTGAGCGTATGACTCAGACAGCGGTCGCGGCCGATCCCTTCGAGCGCCTCCTCGCCGATTCCGACGGCCCGCGAATCGCACCAGATGATCGACTTGCGAAGCGGGTGCCCCTCCCGGTCGAGGCACACCAGCCCGTGCATCTGATAGGTGATGCCCACCGCAACGACCTCGCGCAGCGGATGCCCGGCGCCGATCTGACGGATCCCCTCGCAGACGTAGTGCCACCACATCTCGGGATCCTGTTCGGCCCAACCCGCCTGCAGGGCCTCGATGGGCATCTCCTGCGCGGGGTTCGCGGCCGAAGCCACACACTCGCCCGTCTCAATCTCCAGCAGCGACACCTTTACCGATGACGAGCCGATATCGATTCCCAAACTTTTCATGACAGTCCGTTCCGTTGTTTCCGTATCGCGGTCGGCATTCGTGCCGTCCCGCCTCAGCGCCCCGTCCGCTCATCGGCCGATGACGCCTCCGATCAATATTTCCAGTTGTTGATGAATCCCAGTTTCAGCTTCTCCTTGACGGCCTTCTTGTAGGCATTCTTATTGAAGGTATAGTATTGAGCCGGCTTGTGCGCCACTCCCTGTTCCTTCTCCGAGGTGGGGGTCAGAAAACCCGAGGCCAGAATCTTCTTCCGAAAATTGCGGTTGTCGATCTCGATGCCCAACACGGCGCTGTAGAGATTCTGCAGCGCCCGAATCGTGAATTTGCGCGGCAGCAGTTCGAAGGCCACCGGCGACTGCAGCATCTCGCGGCACAAGTGACGCAGGGCGGCCGAAAGAATCTGCTTATGATCCATGGCCAACCGCTGGATCGCATCCACATCGACCCATTGCGCACCTTTGGCCGTCGTATAGGCGATCGTGCGGCTGTCGAGCTTCACCAGGGCATAGTAACCCACCGTTACCACCCGCTCGCTGCGAATCCCGTGATAACGGTTGATCCACTCCAGCTCTTCGCCGCTCACTCGCTTCGGATCGGAGAAGATCTCCATCTGTTTCAAATAGACATTGCGGAGTCCCGTTGCCTCCTCCAAAACCCGGTAGGCCGCTTCGGGCAGCGTCTCGTTTTCGAGGATCATCGCTCCGGGCAGTTTCAACGGATCGAGATGCGCACGGACATCAGACCGGTTCGAAGAAACGACACAGCACATTGAATAACAGCACATTATGCGTAGAAAGAGTGCAATCCGAATATCCGGTCACGCGACAGATAACCGAAATACGGCTCCGCATGCGGTTTTTCCGCCCGTCGGTCTGCCGCAAATACTCACGGACGGGATTTACCCTTAACGTCAGTGCAGGCATAAGCTCCCGGGCGTACGTCGCCGGCAGCCACCGGGTCCGGCTCATTACACATGCTGGCACGGACAGGCCGCAAAGGCCCGAGAACTCCATATTGAAGCAGATTTGAACATTTTTTTACCGTTTTTTTACATTGCATCTTTTTTTTTAGATATATTTCACTATATTTGTTGCACGACACCATTTGACGGAGAGATCACTTCTCCCAACCGTGACGGTTTTATCGGGAAAAGTTCTCAACCGAATGCAAACGAACAACACCTCACTACTCTATGCCTTATTTGTTGCAGAACGTTTTACACTCAGTTTTGCCGAAGAACCATACAGGTTGCTTCGTCTTCTCCGGACACAAGCCCGGACAGGAGTGTCAGGTCCATTCCTCACTCGACTCCCTCTGGCGAGTGATCATCGCTCCTTATAAATAAACCCCTGCCACATAAATCCGGCCCCACATGCCGGATTTGAAAAAAGATATACCGTAAGCGTACGCGGTACATCTCTTCCTTTTATTATACACATCCTTAAAATATCTGCCATTTGAAACATTTTTCCACTAACTAAAAACGAAAGACAATGAAGAAAGCGTGTGTGGAATTCATCTCGTCCATATGCCGGCGTACAGGTATGATGCTGGTCGTGGGGGGGGGGAATTTTTGCCCTGACGATGGTGAATTTGTCCGGCTTTGCTCAGAGCAAGGACCCGGCAGTAGCTAACGGTACGGTCGTCGACCAAAACGGGAAACCCATGGCCGGTGTGGCCATCATTGTCAAGGGGACCAATATCGGTACGACCACCGATGCCAGCGGCAAGTACGAGCTCGACATTCTGAACAACAAGAATGCGATTCTGGTATTCTCCATGCTGGGCATGAAGAAGCAGGAGATCCCCTACAAAAACAACCTTCCGCTCCGGGTTGTCATGGAGGAAAATGCCGAAAGCGTCGATGAAGTCGTGGTGACCGGTTACCAGGAGATCGACAAACGGCAGCTCTCCAGTTCCATTGTCTCGATCAAGGGCAGCGACCTGGTGGGTGGTGCCCAGATCTCGCTCGACCGCATGCTGGTGGGCCGTCTGCCGGGTGTGGCCGTCACGGGCATGACCTCGACTCCGGGTGCCGCTCCGAAGATCCGCATCCGCGGACACAGCTCCATCACCGGTAACCGCGAACCGGTCTGGGTGCTCGACGGAATCATCCTCGAAGAGCCGGTCAACATCTCGGCCGAAGAGCTGAACAGCCCCGACTACGTGAACCTGATCGGTAACGCCATCGGGTCGATCAACCCCGAGGACATCGAACGGGTCGACATTCTGAAGGATGCCTCCGCCACGGCCATCTACGGTATCAAGGCCGCCAACGGCGTGATCGTGGTCACGACCAAGAAGGGTACCAAGGGTGCCCCCCAGGTCAACTACACCACGACGCTGACCGTCACCACGCCTCCGACCTACAACAAGATGTTCCGCATGAACTCCGCCGACCGAATCGACATGTCGATCGAAATGCAGGAGCGGGGTCTGGAATTCTCCTCCTCGACCGCCCTGGATGTGGGCTACGAGGGTGCTCTGCGAAAACTGTGGAACCGCGAAATCACCTATCCGGAGTTCCTGGCCCAGGTCAACACCCTGCGGACCAACAACACGGACTGGTACGGCGAACTCTTCCGCACCTCGTTCAGCCATCAGCACTCGATCTCGGTTTCGGGCGGTAACGACAAGAGCGACTACTACTTCTCGGGCGGTTATGCCAACGATCAAAGTGTGACCATCGGCGAGGATGTGGACCGCTACACGGCCATGATCAAACTCAACACGCAGCTGGCCCGCACGCTGAAGGTGGGCTTCAAGCTGTCGGGATCGATGTCCGAGACGGAGCGTCCCCACACCTCCGTGGACATGTATCAGTACGCCTACAACACCTCGCGCGCCATTCCGCTCTACAACCCCGACGGGTCCCGCTCGTTCTACACCGGAGGCCTCGGCTACGAAGGCGCCAAACTTCCCTACAACATCCTGAACGAAATCGACCACGGCGGATACAACAACACCAACAGCAGCGTGGCGCTGAACGTCAACCTCGATTGGGACATCGCCTCGTGGATCAGATATTCGACCGTTCTGGGCCTCTCGCGCAACATCAACGAGCAGCAGACCTGGGCCGACGACCAGAGTTACTATGTCTCGCAAATGCGCGGACTTCCCTACGGAAGCATCATCCCGCTGCCGGAAGAGGATGCGAAATACGCCCGGGAGCAGTCGCTGCCCTACGGCGGTGAACTCATCAGCGAAACGACCTCCAACAGCACCTACACGTGGCGAAACAGCGTATCGCTGTTCAAGAACTTCGGCAAGCACGAACTCTCGGCCAACCTGGGTCACGAGGTCCGCTCGTCGAAATACGACGGCGTGAAGAGCACCCAGTACGGTTATCTGCCCGACCGAGGCAAGAAATTCGTCGACATCGACCCGACGCAGTGGCCCGCCTATGCCAAACTCATCCGGAACCATCCCGACGTGATCCGCGATACGAAGGACAACGTCCTCTCGTTCTATGCGACGGCCACCTACGCCTACGACAGCCGCTACATCTTCAATTTCAACATCCGTACCGACGGTTCGAACAAGTTCGGTCAGGACCCCAGCGTACGCTTCCTGCCCATCTGGTCGGTTTCGGGCCGCTGGAACATCGCCAACGAGAAATTCTTCAAGCCGCTCTACAGCGTCATCAACGACCTGTCGATCCGCGGATCGTACGGTATCCAGGGTAACGTCCACCCGGACCAGGTGCCCAATCTGATCACCTCGCTCGGCTCGCTGGACGCCATGACGCAGGAATACATCGCCCTGCTGTCGAAATACCCCAACACGAAGCTGCGCTGGGAAAAGACCGACTCGTACAACCTGGCCGTTGATTTCGCCCTGTTCAACAACCGCATCTACGGTTCGTTCGACTACTACTACAAGAAGGGTAAGGATCAGGTCATCCAGAAGACCCTGGCCCCCTCGACCGGAGCCGACTACGTGGCCATCAACGAGGGCGACGTGCTGAACAAGGGTTGGGACATGTCCGTATCGTTCGTACCGGTTCAGACCAAGGACTGGACGTGGCACATCTCGCTCAACACGGGTAAGAACTACAACAAGGTGCTCAATGCCGGTGAGGACCAGTCCATCACCTGGAGCGACTTCATCAGCGGTTCGCTCGTTGTCAACGGTTCGGCCCTGAACAGCTTCTACTCCTACCGTTTCAACAAGCTCAACAGCGAAGGTTATCCCACCTTCTTCGGCACCGAGCAGAAGGATGGGGAGGGCAATGCCCTGGTTCACTCGCAGCAGGAGGCCTTCGACCGCGTATTCGCCTACAGCGGCAAGCGCGATCCGGATCTGACCGGAGGTATCTCGACCTACGTCCGCTTCAAGCGTCTGACGTTCAACTGCCTCTTCTCGTTCAGCCTCGGCAACAAGGTGCGTCTGAACGACCTCTACGAGTCGGCCGGACAGTCGCTGCCGAATCCGGACCAGAACATGTCCAGCGAGTTCGTCAACCGTTGGAGAAAGCCCGGCGACGAGAACTTCACCAACATTCCCGTGCTTTCGCAGGAGGATCTCCAGATCCGCGACAACGATGTCCTGTACCGTTACGCCAACAACATGTGGGACATGTACAACAAGAGCGACCTGCGTGTGGTTTCGGGCAACTACCTGCGCTGCCGCTCCATGTCGCTGCGCTACGACTTCAACCCCGAGCTGCTGAGAAAGATCTACATCAAGGGCGCCAGCATCAGCTTCGACGCCGGGAACGTGTTCGTAATCAAATCCAAGGACCTGCAGGGTCGTGACCCGGAACAGCTGGAGCTGGGATCGCGCACCGTACCGCCGCAGCGGAGCTATTCCTTACGTTTGAGTATAACCTTCTAAGACGACCTGAAAGATGAAAAAAATAGTGTTATTCACCGCGTTGATCGGAATGCTCTCGTCCTGCAGCAAATTCATGGAGGAGAGCTCGCAGGACCTGATGGTGCCTAAATCCGTCAAAGACTACAAGGAGTTTCTCTATGGCGAAGGATTGAAAAACGGAACCGATCTGACGCCCTATCTGGAGCTGATGACCGACGATGTCGCCGACATTGTCGACGACGGCTGCCCCATCTCCAACGACTGGCGCGAAAAGATGTGGGGCTACTACACCTGGCAGCAAAACCCCGAGCTGGATCGACTGAACACCCAGCAGAGCGACAAGGCCTGGGACACCTATTACCACAAGGTCCTGATCGCCAACATCATCATTGATGCCGTTCCCGACATGGAAGGCAGCGACGCCGAAAAGGAGGACATCTACGGCGAGGCCTACTTCCTGCGCGCCCTGAGCTACTACATGCTGGTCAACCTCTATGGCCTGCCCTACAACGAGGCCACTGCCGGAGAGGCCATGGGTGTACCGATCAACCTGGCCCCGACCATTCAGGACGAGCAGTTCCGCCGCTCGTCGGTGGCCAACGTCTACTCCCAGATCGAATCGGACCTCAATGCCTCAATCCAGCACTTCAAACAGGCCGGACTCGAAAAGAGCATCTTCCGTCCCAATCTGGCGACCTCCTACCTGTTGGCATCGCGGGTTTCGCTGATCAAGAAGCAGTGGGATCGCACGATCCGCTATGCCGACTCCGTGGAGATGTCCACGACGGCCAGACTGATGGACATGAAGAGCGAGAACATCGGAGAGAAGACCTTCCTGAGCCGGGTGAATCCCGAACTGCTCTTCTCCTACGGCGGCTACGATCTGGACAACAACATCAAATACGAAAGCGGATGGGCAGCGGCCTATTCCAGCGCTCCGGGGCTGACCGACCTCTACGCCAAGGGAACAAAGGAAGAGGGCAGCGACGTGGTGAAGGGACGAGACCTCCGTCTGGATAACTTCTACCGGGAGGTTACCTGCTGGAACAAAGCCAAGAAATACCAATGCCCCTACAAATTCTATACGGGATCCTACAACATCTATCCGCAGGTATTCCGGCTGGCCGAAGCCTATCTGAACCGAGCCGAAGCCTATGCCGAAAGCGGCCAGCTGGACAAGGCCATTGCCGACCTGAACGCCCTGCGTGAGAAGCGATTCACGTCGGACTACGAACTGGCCGCCAATCAGCAGAAGGAGCAGGTCATCACCCTTGTGCGGAATGAGCGCCGCATGGAGCTGGCCTTTGAAGGCTTCCGCTGGTTCGACCTCCGCCGCTGGGGCTGCCCGCGCATCGAACACCTGTATACCGACATCAACAATCCGACCTCGGGTCAAACGTACGTTCTGGAAGAGGGCAGCATCTCCTATACGCTGCCGATTCCCAAATCGGAGTTGGACAAGAACCTGGTGATCGAGAACATCATCCGGCCGGAAAACAATCCGCAATAATCTCAAACACGAAACGACCATGAAAAAAATAGCAGTATTATTCTGTACGGCATTGGCCCTCCTGCTCGGCTCCTGCGAAAAGGAGGAGGCCCTTCATGTCGACCCCATCGGGCCGAAATACAACCTTGAGGACGATCCGAACGACCCGATCCAGCATTTCATCTACGAAACATACCGCGATTTCGGCATCGTCGTCATCACGAACCCGACGGAAGCCGACTATGCCTACAACTTCACCAACAAGAACCGGCTGAACCTGGTGGCTCCGCCCCAGGATCCCGCGGTGATTCAGGCCGGCCTTGCCTTCATCAAGAAGAATTTCCTGGATCTGTACAGTGCCGAGTTCAAGAAACAGAACATGCCCTTCACGCTGGTGATGGCCAAAAGCATCGTCAATGAATCGCATGGAGGTTCGGCCGCTGTCGACGCCTACGCCAGCACCGGCATGATCGCCATCTCGCACATCGACGAAAACATCGGATCGCTCAGCGACGAGCAGGCCAAAGCCTACAAGGCCGCCATCAACGCCTGTTTCTGGAGCTCATACATGGGCACTGTCCGCAACATGTTCTCCGTTCCCGAGGAGTTCTACCAGGTGAGCGGCGGCGAGAGCGGCAGCGAAGGAGATTACGGGAAATACGTCAGCGATTCCAAATTTGAGTTTAACTTGGATACTTTCGAATACGACATCCCGAATCCTAACTATAAAGTGCCGGAGCCTGCCGACTGGTACAAACTGGGATTTGTCGATGTGGTGGATTTCAATATAACCGAAAATCCGGATTATCCCAATTACGACGGATACTACTACACGACCCCGAATGCGACGGAGGATCTGTCGCTGTGGACCAACTTCATCTTCGCCACCTCGAGCAGCGAGATCGAGACCCTGTGCAAGACCTACGAACGGATCCAGCAGAAATACGAGATCCTGAAGAAGGCGCTCGAAGATGCCGGATGCGATCTTTCGCTGATCACGCAATAAAGGCCGAAAACCATTTTTAACACCAAGAATACCATGCACAAACTACTCCATGTTGCCCTGATCGCTCTGCTGATCTGTGCAGCGGGTCCCGCTGAGGCTCGGGCCGGTCTCTTCAAATCGAAGAAGAAAAAAGCAGCCAAGGAACAGCTGGCCGCCGAAAAAAGCGACTCGACCGAGAACAAAGGGAAGAAAGCCTACGAGAAACTGCTCAAGGATGCCAAAACCTACAAGGGCATGTTCAATGTCCATGTGGTGAAGGACAAGTACTATTTCGAGATTCCGAAGAACATCCTCCATCGCGACTACCTGCTGGCTTCGCGCGTAAGCAGCATCAGCAACAACAAGGACATCGCGGCCGGACAGATGCCCCGGAGCCCGATCCACATCACCTTCTCGGCCGACGAGAAGAATGTCTACATCCACAAGAAGCGGACGACGACCGAATGCGATACGACGTCGAACATGTACCAGGCCTTCGTGAGGAACTACATCGACCCGATCTGGAACGCATACAAGATCGAAGCCATGAATCCCGACTCGACGGCGTATGTGATCGACATCACGGATCTGTTCGTGGGCGATGTTCCCGAGTTGAGTCCTTTCCGGGAGTCGAACATCTGGGACGTGCTGATGCGCAAGAAGCCGCTGACGGGCTCACTCTCCTCCTCGAAATCGTCGATCATCGGGGTGAAGACCTTCCCGCAGAACATCAACATCAAGAGCCAGCTCACCTACAATGCCGACGGCGCCTTCACGGCCACGCTGACGCGTAACATCATCATGCTGCCCGAGACGCCGATGCGGCCCCGGTACTACGACCCGCGTGTCGGCTACTTTGCCGAGAGCCGGAACCGCTACACGGAGGAGGAAGACGGCATCAAGGAGTACGAAATCATCAACCGCTGGAATATCCAGCCCAAACCCGAGGATCTGGAGCGATACAAGCGGGGCGAACTGGTCGAACCGGCCAAGCCGATCGTCTACTACGTGGATCCGGCCATCCCCGAGAAGTGGCGCAAATACATCAAACTGGGAATCGAGGACTGGCAGAAGGCTTTCGAGGCGATCGGCTTCAAGAATGCCATCGTCGCACGCGATTATCCGACCGATGATCCCGACTTCGATCCGGACGACATCCGCTACAGCTGCTACCGCATGATCACCACGCCGACCCAGAACTCGATGGGACCCTCGTGGATCGACCCCCGTTCGGGAGAGATCATCCAGGGTGACGTGCTCTTCTATTCGAACATCGTGCGGCTGCTGCACGACTGGCGTTTCGTCCAGACGGGCGCCGTGGATCCGGATGTGCGCAAAGCCGTCTTCTCGGACGAGCTGATGGGCAGTTCGCTGCGTTACGTAGCGGCCCACGAAATCGGGCATACGCTGGGTCTGGCCCACAACTTCGGAGCCTCGCATGCCTTCCCGGTTGATTCGCTGCGTTCGCCCTCGTTCACCCAGAAATACGGAACAACGCCCTCCATCATGGACTACACCCGTTACAACTACGTGGCCCAGCCGGGCGACAAGGAGCGCGGTGTATGCCTGACGCCGCCCGATCTGGGAGTCTACGACATCTATGCGATCAAGTGGGGCTACAAGCCGATCTTCGACGCCGCAACCCCCGAAGACGAGCGCGAGACGCTCGACCTCTGGATCCGGGAGAAGGCCGGGGACCCGATGTACAAGTTCGGACCCCAGCCCTTCATCAACGAATATGACCCGGCCTGCAAGGCCGAGGACCTGGGAGACAACTCCGTCAAGGCCTCGGAATACGGCATCAAGAACCTGAAGGTCATCATGAAGAACCTGAACGAGTGGACCAAGGAGAAGGATCCGGACTACACCCGTCTGTTCGAGACCTACAAGCAGGTTTGGCAGCAGATGCAGCGTTATCTGATGCACGTCTCCGTTTCGCTGGGCGGCATCTACAGCGAGATGCCGGTACGCAACGACGGCGGGCAACCCGTTCTGCATTTCGCCCCGAAAGAGGAGCAGAAGGCGGCTCTGGATTTCATCTTCACGACGCTGGAGGAGCTGCCCGAATGGGCGTTCGATCCTTCGGTCACCAAATTCACGGGACCGTACTACTCGGCCGCAACGCTTCAGGATGTCATGGTTTACCGGATGTTCTTCATGAATATCTCTTCGAGCCTGCTGCTCTTCGAACAGCTCGATCCGGAGAATGCCTACACCTATTCCGAGTTCATGGATGATCTCTACAACCGAATCTGGAAACGGACCCTTCGCCGTCAGAAACTGACGCCGGCAGACCGGACCTTCCAGCGGGCCTATGTGGAGAAGATTCTGGATTCGAACGGACTGCTGAAACAAAACGGAGGGATGCCGGATTCATTTGCAGGAATCGGGGATAGCGAAATCTCCAAGCAGCTCGTAACCGATCCGGGTCAGGTGGTGATGACCGACAAGGGGATCACCTATGAACTGAACGTCATGGCGGAGACCAAGGCCATGAAGAATCCGATCTTCTACAAGAAGATGATGGACACCTACACGTTGCTCAAGCAGGTACAGAATACGGGCGATGCATCGACCCGTGCCCACTACCAGAGTCTTCTGTTCATGATGAAACAGAAGATGGAACACGGCAACTGATTTCCACCATCCGGCTTTTCATTCAGGGGCTGCATCACACACGGCGATGCGGCCCCTGAGATTTTTATCGGACCGAAGAGGCAGACTGCTGCGGGATCTCCCGGCACCGGAATTATAAAAAACCGGGATGACAACGATCTGTAAGTGCTGATGAAGGGTGAGGCGTCGCCGAAAAGAGGGTCGGAGCCAGGGTAGGGACACCAATGCATGCACGAGCCGGGAAATGTCGATCCGGGCGAGTTTTTCGAAATTGTCTCATAAAAATCTGCGAGATCTTCGTTTTTCCCCGAATTAGCACGTATCTTTGAGATCGAAAAAACAAACGGCCATGAAAACCAATCGGGAAGAGATTCTGCAAAATGCCCTGCAACTCTTTATGTCGAAGAATTACGAGGGAGTCA